>DAOMZC010000359.1:0-6574 GCA_035437965.1 Pseudomonadota bacterium | reverse complement strand
GCTCCGCCCGCTCCGTTGTACAAAAGGTAAAAGCGGTGTGCGGGGTCGGCATTGGCCGCATAGAAGATCGTCGGATGCTCCAAGTCGATGTATTCCCAGTCCTGATGCTCTGGATCACTGAGGCTGATCAGCGTGAATGAGCTGCTGCCGGTGAGGAGCCGCGTCGGCTTGGTATTCGCGCCGCAAGGAGAGACGGAGGAACACAGCTCCTGCCCGAGCAGCGCGTGTCCGCCGTCGCTGAAGTAGATAAATATCTTGTCCGTGTCGGGATTCTTGAAGACAAAGGGGTCGCGCCAGGCGTGCCCCCCACCGCCCGTAACCACCAGGCCCTTATCGACGAACGGTCCCAGCGGCGAGGTAGATGTGGCAACGCCAATCGACTTGGTGCCGCTCTGCACGAGCGTGTAGTAGAGGTAATAGGTGCCGCCGCTGGCGAAGGCCCCCTCCGCCCAGAAGCCGGTGTTGGGGGTGGTGATGTCCGACGACCGCAAGACAGCGTTCGCGGCGCCGGTACCAAGCGGTGCGGTCCAGTTGATCAGATCGCTCGACTTGAAGACGGCGATGTGAGCTCCCTGCGGATAGTACAGGTAGAACTTGCCATCGAGCCCGCTGAGCAGTCGCGGGTCCGCGTCTGCATTGGGGTCCGCGAGCGTGGAGAGCGGATTTTTGTACGTGTCTGCCCTTGCCGTCGCGCCCGCAGAGACGGCGACAAGCGCAAGGCCGAGTATGAGGATGCGCAGCGACCTGATTTTCATATTCGCGGGTTCCCTTCAATCCGAGCCGTGAGGAGCTCTTGCAGTGGCGAGGATAATGGCTCCAGAGGCCAAAGACTAGCTTCCGCGGCGCCTCGGTGCAAAATAGGACGCAAAAAGGAGTGCTGGCACGCATGCGAAGGCTTCGACGATTCCTCGGGCTCGGGTTCCTGATCCTGCTGGTGACGGGCGGCCTCTGGCGGTGGCGCGCGGGCCGAGTGCCGGCGCCCGCTGAGCAGAACCGGAGCAGCGCGGTGGCGCGGCCGGTGCCAGTGGTGAATCGGCCGCTGCCGCTTACGACCAGTCCGATGCACCTGGTGTCGGCGGTGGCGGAGGACACGGCGGGCGCGGAGTACGGAGTCTTCGAAGGATAGGTGCTGAGTTCGGACGAGCAGCGGGCCGTCCCCAAGGCGACGCTCACCTTCCTGCATGCCGGCGCGGTGCTTAGCGTGGTCGCCGATGAGCAAGGGGCGTTTCGCCTGCTGCCGAGCGCCCCCGGTCGCTTCGAGCTGTCGGCGGTCACCGCCGCGGGCTTCCTGCCGTTTATGCCCGAGCTCGGACACAGTCCGGTGGTGCTCCTGGCGCGGGCCGGGGCGCGCGTCCGCGACATCGAGCTGTTCCTGGAGCGGCGCGAGAGTCACCTCGGCGTGGTCCTCGACCCGGCCGGCCATCCGGTGGCCGACGCCACGGTGCAGGTGCTCGACGCCGCCGAGGAGACCGCCGCCGCTCCCCTGCGCTCGGACGCGCGCGGTGAGTTTCGCTGCAGCGCCCGCGTGGGCAGCCTGGTCGCGGCCCGCCCCCCGGGCTTCGCCGCCGGCTTCGGGCTGGTCGGCCGCGGCTTCGGCCCCAGCCCGCGCTTCGAGGTACGCCTGGGCGCGCCGCGACCGAGCGCTCTGCCCGATGAGGTCATCGCCGGCTGGGTCACCGACCAGGCCGGCCAGGGGCTCGACGGCGCGGTCGTGGTCGCGCGCCGTCCCCTGCCCGTGGGCGAGCCGCTCGCCGCCGGGCTGCGCGCTCGCGCCACTACCGAGGCCGACGGCAGCTTCACCCTCCGCGGCCTCGCTCCGGGGACCTACCAAGTGAGCGCCTCTGCTCCGGGGCTGGCGCCGGCAGGCAGCGAAGGGGTGCGTACGAGCACGCGCAACCTGACGCTGCGGCTCGACCGCGGTGGCGCGCTCTGCGGCGAGGTGCGCGAGGCCGCGAGCCGCCGCCCCGTGCCCGGGTTCTCGGTGGTGCTGTGGCCGGTCAAGGGTCCGGTCGAGCGCGGCGAGTCGATCACGCGCTCAGTCTTCGACGCCCGGGGCGCCTATGAAGTGAGCGGCCTCCTGCCCGGGGACTACCTGGCGACGGTGGCGGCCCCGAAGGCACCACGGTCGCGGTGCGGGTCCGGCGCCACGACGGTAGCCCGGTGGCCGAGCTGACGGTTCCGCGCCGCCCGCTGCGCAGCTGAGGGCCCCCGACCGCCTCGCGGTCAGGGCCGCGCTCCGGCTCACCGATCGCCGGGCGGCTCCCACAGCTCGACGAGGTTACCCTCTCCGTCGCGGATCCAGGCGAAGCGGCCGTTGCCCGGCTCGTCCTCGGTGCGCTCCGGCTTGATGCCGTCCTGCTCCAGCTTCTTGAGCAGCACGTCGAGGTGATCGACGCGGTAGTTTATCATCAGCGGACCGTCGAAGTGCGTGCTCTCCGGCTTGAACGTCGCCCACACGGTGGTCGCGACGTGGAATGGATCGTCGAGCTCGCGCCAGCGGATGGGGACGAAGCCGTAGGGGGACAGCGGCAGCCCGAGGTGCTGCGCGTACCAGGTGCGCAGCTTCTTGGCGTCCTTGGCGCGCATGAAGACGCCGCCGATTCCCGTCGCCACGCCGCTGCTCGCCGGGGTCGCGCGCGCCCACTTCGCGCTCGACTTCTGCTTCGCCGTCTCCAGGACCACGGTGACCGCGCCACCCTCGGGCGTCATCGCCAGCTTGTTACCGCTGCTCGCCGCCACCAGCGCCCCGCCCTGCAGCGCGCCCTCCAGCCGCAGGACGCCGCCTGGGCGATAGCAGTCGACGTGGAACTTATCGCCCTCGGCGGTGATCACGGCGATGAGCTCGGCGCTCTCGACGACGAGCGAGCTCCCGCCCGGCCCGCGCCGACAGAACCCCTGCCCCTTACCGTCGACGGAATAGGCGCCGGGGGCAAGCGGCAGCTGCTCGAGCTTCTTCTCTTCTGCCTGCACGTTTGCCCCTAAAAGTAGAAACAAGGTCACGATTGCGGTCCGCATGGCTGCGCATGAGAGCACATCTTGGTGACATTGTTTCGCGTGTACGCTTGTCTGCCCCCGGGAAATTTAGAAGTACCAGAACCGCAAGCGCCCGGCAGCAGGCGGACTTAGAAGGAAGTATACTCTGTCTGAATGTCGGCCTCTCCCCCAACTCCCAACCGTCCCAGCCGCCCGCGGCGCGGCTCCCCGCCAGCCCCGGCGACCGCGGCGGCGGCAGCACCAGGGCTAGAAGCGGCGGCCAGCCCGTCGCGCCGACCGCCCGTGACCGACTGGGACCAGCCGGCAGTGACCTCGCCGCGCAGCCTGGCGGAGCTGCCGCTGCAGAACCTGAAGCCGACCTTGTGCCTCCTGTCGGCGGGTGTGTACGCCGGCATCGAGGTGGTGGTCGATCGGCGGCTGCGCATCGGTCGCGACGCGGGCAACGATCTGCGGCTGCCCGGCGATGTCGCGATGTCGCGCCACCATGCGGTGGTCACCCCGACGCACGAGTGCCTGTTCATCGAAGATCTCGGCAGCACCAACGGCACGTCCGTAAACGGCGTGCGCGTCCAGCGAGCGCCGCTCAACCACAACGATCGGATCCGCATCGGCGACACCCTGCTGCAGGTCCGCTACGAGCAGCAGCCCGCCGAGCCGCTCGTCGCCGAGCCCACCGCGCTGTCCGAGCCCTTCAACCAGGGCGAAGAGCTCCGGGCCTGGCGCAAGCGGCAGGGTCTGACCCAGGCCGCGCTGGCGAGCAAGCTCGGGGTCAGTCAGCGAACGGTCTCGCTGTGGGAGCAGGGCGCGACGATCTCGGCGGAAAACAAGCAGAAGCTGCGCGAAAAAGCCGGCTGCCCGCTGTTCTAGCCAGCCGCTTCTAAAAGGCTGGGACCTTCTGTCCGCTTCTGGTGCGGCGCCGATTCCCATGCGGTTTCGCGACGAAACAACTTTTGTAAAATTGCTTCTGGAAAACCAGGGCACTTCTATGAGACTTCTATAGTAGCCCCGTTACTTCTAAGACCGCTGCGGCCCACCGGGGAGGGAGGACGCAGCGCCGGGAGAGAGCCCATGGAAGCGCTGCTACTGAGCTGGTCTTCACCGCGACCTGCCCTGCACCGGCCAACGAAGGCTGCGTGGCGCCCCGCGGCGTCCATCGACATCCGGCGCGCGCTCGTCGAGCCGCCGCTCACTCCCAGAGTGCCGCAACCGCCGCCGCCGCCGCCGCCGGCCCTGTCGATAGTCTGCGGATAAGCGCCGTCGCCGAGTCCGGGCTTGCCTCCGGTGGCAGGCTGGATATTATCCGCGGCCATGACTCGGCCGGCTTGTCTGTTCCCTGTCGCGCTGCTGGTGGCTCTGTCCGGGTGCAGCTCACCCGACTCGCTCCATGTGCTCTCGGGTCGCGATATCACCGTCGAAGTCCGCGTCGATCCCTATGGTCTGACGGTGCGTGACGGCAGCGGCCGCGCCGTGCTCACGAGCCGAGAGGGCGGCGGCGACGACTTCGCACCGCTCGGCTGGGCCGCTGGGGAGGTGCAGTGGCGCCGCGGCCTGCTGCCCGGCTACTACGAGTTCTCGCCATCGCTGGCCCCCTGGCACCGCGCCGGCCGCGTGACTTCCGTCGAAAAATCGAGCGATCGGCTGACCGTAATCATCGCCGGAGACGGGCCGCCGATCCGCGTCGTGCACGAGCTGCGCGACGCCACGCTGCGCGTCCAGGCGGAGCTCGCCGATCGGCCGGCCGACGGCGCCGCGCCCCGCGCCTGGCACGCCGCCTTCGCCAGCCCTGCCGATGAAGCCTTCCTCGGCTTCGGCGAGCGCTTCAACCGCACCAACCAGCGCGGCGTCGACGTGTTCAGCTTCGCCGAAGAAGGCGGGGTCGGCGGCACCGAGGCCGACGGCAGCCGCAGCCAGTTCCCCAGCGGCGAGCCGATGACCTACTTTCCCGTCCCCTTTTTCATCTCTACGGCGGGCTACGGCTTCTGGCTCGACACCACCTGGCGCAGCGAGTTCAATCTGGCCACCACCGACCCCGCGGCGTTCCGCGCCTGGCACACCGGGCCCACGCTCGCCTTCGAGGTCTATCTGCCGCACGGCGACGACGCCCGGCCGTTTCCGCAGCAGCTGGTCGACCGGTTCACCGCCGCGACCGGCCGCCCGATGGTGCCGCCGGCCTGGACCTTCGGACCGCGCCGGCGCATAAACCGCGGCGCGATGGTGGGCGGCGTCCCCGAGTTCCAGGCCATGCGGCAGCAGGATCTGGCGATCACCGCGCTCGACGATGCGCTGCACTTTCTGCCCGGCGGCTCGCACATTGGGAATGAACCGGCGCTGCGCTCCTTCATCACCAGCGCCCGCGCTCTAGGGTATCGCGTGAACGGCTATTACAACTCGCTGTTCGCCCGGGATGACACGCCGCTCCAGAGCCTCGTCGCGGAAGGGCTGGCCGCGGGACACTTCCTGCGCGACCGCAAGGGGGCCCCGTCCGAGGTCTTCCTGATCTCGGGCCGCCCGCTGGTCGTCTATCAGCTCGACTTCACCTCGCCCCGCGCCGTCAGCTTTTATCAGCGCACGTTCGACTGGGCGACCGAGCTTGGCTACTCCGGCTGGATGTACGACTTCGGCGAGTACGTCCAGCCGGACACCCTGTCCGCCTCCGGGATGAGCGGCGAAGAGCTGCACAACCTGTATCCGGTTCTCTACGACAAGGCGGTGCACGAAGCGATGGAGGCGAGCCCGCGCAAGGGCGACTGGCTGGCCTTCGCGCGCGCCGGCTACACCGGCTCCTGGCGCTACATTCCGATGTTCTGGTCCGGCGATCCCGGCGCGTCGTTCGACAGCGCCATCGGGCTGCCCGCCATGGTGCGCGCGGGGATCAACCTGGGACTGTCCGGGGCGCCGCACTGGGGCTCGGATATCGGCGGCTTCAAGTGCGTACCCACGGGCTCGGCCAAGGCCGATGGCGAGCTCTTGACGCGGTGGATCCAGCTTGGCGCCATGAGCTCGAACATGCAGGATCAGGACGCCTGCGCGCTCAATATGGACGGCGGGCGCAAGGCGACGATCTGGAGCTCACCCGACGCCAAAGAGGCCTGGCGGACGTACGCGCGGCTGCACACGCGGCTGTTCCCTTATCTGTTCGCGCTCGCGCATGAGGCGAGTCGGACCGGCGCGCCGACGATGCGCCACCTGCTCTTCGAGCACCCGGAGCGCGTCGACCTGGCGTCCGTCGATGACACGTTCTACCTCGGGCCGACGCTCCTGGTGGCGCCGGTAGTCCACCGCGGCGAGCGGCAGCGCACCGTAGAGCTGCCGCTGGGACTTTACCTGGACTGGCGCGACCAGCGCCTCATCGAGGGCGGGCGCAAGGTGACGCTCGACGCACCGCTCGACAAACTGCCGCTCCTTTTGCGCGACGGTCGCCTGCTGCCGCTGCTCGATCCGCAGATCGATACGCTGGATGAAGGCGATCACTCGGGCGCGCCGGCCGGGGTCGATGTCATCGGACCCCGCGAGGTCGCCGATGTATACGACGTGGTCGGGCTCCTATCGCAGCGGACGGGTCACGCCGCCTTCACGCTTG
>DAOMZC010000358.1:5184-6580 GCA_035437965.1 Pseudomonadota bacterium | reverse complement strand
CGGCGACGGGGCGCGGCGACGGGGCGCTCGGCTGGGCGCCGGCGAGCTCGGGTCCGGCGACGAGGCGCAGCGCGACTGCAAGGGTCAGAGCGACCATTCGGCGTCGAAGTTCGTGCTGCCGATGGTGTGTGACCGCCCTTGCCCGGCTCTTTTGGACTATGATAGAAGACACAGGTTCGTTGCTGCCCCAGTATAGGAGATCTTTGGTATGTCCGATCGTCGCGAAAACTCGCTTCTTTTCTCGCTCAACGAGCTGAAAGGATTGGAAGAGGAGCGGCAGCAAGAAGAAGCCGCGGCGGTCCGCGCCAGGGAGGAAGCCCACCGGAGCGCCCGTGAGGCTGAAGAGCGCCGCATCCGCGAGGCCGAAGAGGCCAAGATCCGCGCCGCCGAAGAGAAGGTCCGCCTCGAGCTGGAGGAGCAAGAGCGCCTGAAGCGCGAGGAGCGCCTGCAGATCGAAGAGGCGGAGCGCCGCGCCCGCGTCGAGGCCGAGGCCCGCATCGAGGAGGCCCGCCTTATCAAGGAGACGCAGGAGCGCATCAAGAAGGCGCTGCCGTACAAGCTGCTGGCGGCGGTCGGCGGGCTCATTCTTCTGGTGGCGGCCATCGTCATCGGCGTCGTCATCAACAAGCGCATCGAGGATCAGCGCGCGGCGCAGGCCGAGCTCGATGCCAAGCGTAAAGCCGAAAAAGACCTCGATGACAAGCGCCAGGCCGCCATCGAGGAGCAGGAGCGCGAGACCCAGCGCAAGATCAAAGAGCTGCAGAACCGCCTCAACTCGACGACGAGCGAGGTCGAGAAGAAGAAGCTCGAGGATCAGGAGCGCAAGGCCAAGTCCAATAGCGGCAGCAGCCGGCCGAAGTCGACCAAGCCGAGCGGCGGCAAGATCGACGGTGACGGCGGCAAGAAGAAGGATGACGACGACTCGATCCTGTAGTCGCGCGTAAAAGCCAGTTGACTCTGCCGAACAGCGAAATACACTGGCATCGCTTTCGGCAGCAGTCTGCTCAATCTGAATTTGGCTGATTTCGGCCGATTCCGATTCGTGAAAGTTCTTTTCAGTTCCGGCGGCATAGCCAAGTGGTAAGGCAGAGGTCTGCAAAACCTTCACCCCCGGTTCAAATCCGGGTGCCGCCTTTATCTAGGGGGGGACTTGCCCGTCCCCCCTCAGCTAGCAAAGCTGGCTGAGCCTCCCCCCACCGCGCGTTACTCGCGCGGTGGGGGGGACTCGCCGTCCCCCTCAGCCAGCTGGCTGAGCCTCCCCCTACCGGGTATCGAGCGTTCAGTGCGCGCGCTGACCTGAAGGATGCCTCAAGGCAGCAAGCAACAAGGCGCGCTGACCTGAAGGGTGCCGCGAGGCAGCAAGCAACAGGGCGCGCTGACCCAAAGGGTGCCGCGA
>DAOMZC010000358.1:0-5084 GCA_035437965.1 Pseudomonadota bacterium | reverse complement strand
CTGACCCAAAGGGTGCCGCGAGGCAGCAAGTAACAGGGCGCGCTGACCCAAAGGGGTGCCGCGAGGCAGCAAGTAACGGGGCGCGCTGACCCAGGCGGTGCCGCGGGGCTACTCGGTCTTGGGCATGCTCGGGGTTCGCGAGCCGAGGCGGGGGTCAGCCCCAGACGAGGAGGGCGACCAGGAGGAGGAGGATTGCGCAGCTGACGTACAGGAGGGTGCTGGTGCGGATAAGGGGTGGGGGCTTGACGGCTCGGGGGACTCTCTCGGTGAGGGGGGCGGGCGGTGAGGCGGAGGCTTTGACCGGCTGGAGGTTTTCGCTGGAGGTGGACTCGGCGGGGAGCGGCAAGTTGTCGGTGGCCGTGACATCGGGGGCCACCGCGGGTGGGAGCTCCGGGCGCTCCGCGGGGAGCACCTCTCGGCTGGTGCTCGCCTCGGGGACCTCGCGCAGGCGCTCGCGCACTTCGGTCGCGTTGGCAGGGCGGCGCAGCGGCTCGCGATCGAGCAGGTCCGAGTGCAGCGACAACAGCTGCGGCGACAGCTGGTGCGCGGCGGTCAGGATCGGCGCCGGCGAGGTGAGCCGCTTGTGCAGGAGCGCCATCGCGTTCTCGCGGTCCTCGTAGGTCGTCGCGAACGGCAGGAGCCCGGTGAGCATCTCCTGCAGAAGGAGGCCGAGCGCGTAGACATCCAGGCGCGGATCCCCGGGCGCCCCGGCGAAGCGCTCGGGGGCCATGTACAGCGCGGTCCCGATGTTCGAGTGCACGTCGGTCTTCACCAGCGCCCCGTTCACCTCGCCGCTCTGCAGGATCTTGGCGATCCCGAAGTCGACCACCTTGGCCTGCTCGCCCTCTTCCTCATCGACCACCAGGAGCACGTTCTCCGGCTTGAGGTCGCGGTGCACGATGCCCAGGCGGTGGGCGTGGGCGAGGGCGGCGACGATCTGGCAGAACAGGCGCATGGCGCGCGGGGTCTCCAGCGTGAAGACCGGCTCGCGCTCGCTCGTGCGCCAGGATTTCTCGATCAGCTGGGCCAGCGAGCCGCCGTTTATAAACTCCATCGCGATGTAGTAAAGGCCGTCGGGCGTGCTGCCCGAGGTGTAGGTGATCGCCAGGTTGCGGTGGCGCAGCCGCGCCGTCGCCTTGGCCTCCTGCAGGAAGCGCTGCACGACCTGCGGGTCATCGGCCAGATCCGAGCGCAGCACCTTGAGGGCGACCGCCCGGTCCACCCCGGTCTGGATGGCCCGGTACACAGTGCCCATGCCCCCGGTGCCGATGCGCGCCACGATGGCGAACTCGGCCACCCGCCGCCCGAGCAGGGGGTCGTTCTCGGACGCCGCCAGGTCCTCCTGCGTCACCAGGAAGGCCCCATCGCGCGGGCAGAACGTCTCGCCGGCACCGTCGGACCTATAGCCGCACGCCGGACACACGCGTGGGCTTATCGCCTTGCCGGCGTCGAAACCGGGCGATCCGACAGGAGGATTTTCCGTAGGCACCGTGGCTTAAACTATAAACCCCTCGGGGGCGCCGATTCAATCCGGCCGCCACTTCCGCCCCTTTCGGGCTGTTTCGCCAGCATCGCCCGCGGTAGGGTCGGGCGGTGAAGATCCTTCTTACCAATGATGACGGGGTGCGCGCCGATGGGCTGGCGATGCTGGCGTCGCGGCTCGGCGACCTTGGCGAGGTCTTTGTGGTGGCGCCCGACCGCGAGCGCAGCGCCGTCGGCCACGCCTTCACCCTGCACGAGCCGCTGCGGGTGGAGAAGCTCGGGACGCGGGTCTACTCGGTGAGCGGGACGCCGGCCGACTGCGTGTACCTGGGCCTCCTTGATCTGTGTCGCGATGCCGATCTGGTGCTGTCGGGGATAAACCACGGCTATAACCTGGGCGCCGACATCTTCTACTCGGGCACGGTGGCCGGGGCGATCGAGGCCGCCCTGCGCGGGGTGCCGTCGATAGCGGTGTCGATGGGGGTCGGCAAGGGCGCCGACTTTGCGCCGGCGGCGAACTTCTGCAAGGCGCTGGTCGTGGCCCTCCGGCAAGCCGTGGCCGGCGGCAGCCTGCCGGAAAAGACCCTGCTCAACGTCAATGTGCCCGGACCGGCGGCGGCGGCGGCGGCGGACAGCGAGGCGGCCCACGCCGCTCACGGCGCGGCAGAGCTGCGGGCGCGGACCTTCCGCTGGACGCGCCTTGGCCAGCGCAACTACCGCGACCGGGTCGAGCACCGCACCGACCCGCGCGGCAACACCTACTACTGGATCGGCGGCGCCGCCGAGCCGACCCAGGACCAGCCGGGCACCGATGTCCACGCCGTCCACCACGGCCTGGTGTCGGTCACGCCGCTCGGGCTCGACCTGACGCACCAGAGCTTGCTGCAGCAGCTGCCTACCTGGCAGCTGGCTGGATTTGATGCGGTCGGAGGTACAGACTTATAGTGGTGCCAAAATGACCACACCTATCTTGCAAGACCCGGTTCGCGCGACGGCGGCGGCGCGCGATGAGATGGTCCACGAGCAGCTCCTCCGCCGCGGAATCTCTGATGAGCGCGTACTGCGGGCGATGGCCCGGGTGCCGCGCGAGCGGTTCGTCGCCCCCGAGCTGGCGGCGCTCGCCTATACAGATCAGGCGCTCAAGAACGACTACGGGCAGACGATCTCGCAGCCCTATGTCGTGGCGCGCATCGCCGAGCTCTTGCAGCTGACCGGCAGCGAGCGGGTGCTCGACATCGGCGCCGGCAGCGGCTATCAGGCCGCGGTGCTGGCCGAGCTTGTCCCCCACGGCCAGGTCTTCGCCATCGAGCGCATCCCCGAGCTCGCCGACCGCGCCCGCCAGCGGCTGCGCGAGCTGCGCTACAGCGTCGAGCTTGTCTGCCAGGACGGCACCGCCGGCTGGCCCGAGCACGCCCCCTATGATGCCATCGCCGTAGCCGCCGCGTCGCCGACGGTGCCCGAGCCTCTGGTCGCGCAGCTCAAGGAAGGCGGGCGGATGGTGATCCCGATTGGCACGCAAGACCTGCAGCACCTGATGGTCGTGTACCGTCAGGGCGGGCAGGTTCAGGTGACGCGGGACTGCTCGGTGCGGTTTGTACCCCTCCTCGGCGAGCACGGCTTCCCGCTGCCGCCGAGGAGGAGTTAGGGAGAGCCCCGGGGGAGCAGGGGGCGAGCTCCCGCGGGCTTAGCTGCGGCGGCCGCCGAAGAAGCGCAGCAGCAGGTGCAGCGCGCTGACGAAGATGTTGAACAGCGCCGCGAACAGCATCAGGGCGCCCTGCACCGGGTTGTCGAAGTCGGGGTTTCCCAGCACGTCGCTCGTCGCGTACACGAGCATGATGACGCCGAAGATGCCGATGCCGGCGGCGATGATCGTGTGCAGGATCGGCAGGTTGAAGAACAGGTTCAGCACCGACGCCGCCACCAGGCTCACGAACATGCCGGTGAGCAGCCCCGCCGGGGCCGAGAAGCGCTCGCGGGTGAACATCATGTAGCCGGTCACCGCGACGAACACCGCGCCGGTGATGCCGAGCGCCGCCGGGACGATCTCCGGGTTCAGAAGCTGCGCCAGGAACAGCACCGGCGACAGCGTCAGCCCCGAGAGCAGGCCGTCGAACGCCAGGGCGACGATGCCCACCGCCGGGCTCTGGCGCGAGCCCCACAGCGCGATCATCGGCACCACGTTCAGCAGCACCAGGGCCAAGAGCCACCCGAGCCGGCCCGAGAACAGCTGCACCATCGCCGGCGAGGTCGAGCCGAAGTAGCCGCCGGCCACCGCGGTGACGACGCTGACGCTGAGCAGGGCGTAGGTCTTTTTGACCAGCGCCGCGCGCTGCTCGTCGAGGACTACCGTGCCAAAAAGTTTATCCGTAGCTGACATGATCGACATGAATGACTCCCGTAGTTGGCGATAAACCCGAGCTATCCGTTCCGGCGGAGGCCGCGCCGCGTGTTGCTGCTACCTGGTTATCGGGCTCTCTCGACCAAACAACGCCAAATGCGGCCTGAAAAGATTATGTGTACGACCGCCCCTTTCCGCCAGGGGGCTCAGGTCGCAGCCCCTCGCACAAGGACGAAGTACTGCCCGATCGGCTTGCCCAGGCGCGTCGCCTGACCGATGACCACATCGCGCGACACCCGCCGACAGAAGTCGTGCATGTTCTTGTAGATGAAGTGCGACAGGCCGCGGTTGTTGGGCCGCACCCGCGGCCAGTCGGCCGGGACATCGTCCTGCGCGGGGACCTTGGTGTAGTCGAACAGGATCTCGCTGCCCGCCTGCTCCACCGTGAAGTAGCCGGGGCCGGTAAAGAGGCTCATCAGCTGGAAGTTGTAGCCGATGATGGTGCCGCGCGCGGTGCGGGCGAACCGCTTCTCGAACCGGCGGAACAGCGGCAGGCTGTTGAGCCCGGAGAAGATCATCGTCTGGCCGATGGCGAGCGAGCTCGGGAGAAACTCCGCCAGGGTCGCCGGCGGGGCGCTCGCGCAGTGCTGGTACAGCTCGCCCAGCGCCTTGCGCGACAGCCGGCGCACCGCGGCGATGCGCGGCTGCACGTCCAGGGCGTCGAGGTAGCTGGCGAGCGCCTGCGGATCGCCCCCGGCGCGGATGAGCGCCGTAACCGTCTCACCCCCCGCCACCAGGGCCTGCTGGGCTCCCGGCGGCGAGGGCGTGAGCGAGTCCGACGGAGAGGATGCTTGGGCGCGGGTCGTGGTCATGGCTTTCCTCGGCAGGGTGAGCGCAGCCTACTCCACGGTAACCGACTTTGCCAGGTTGCGCGGCTGGTCGACATCAGTGCCCTTGAAATCCGCCACATAGTAGGCAAGAAGCTGCAGCGGGATCACGGTCAAGAGCGGCTGCAGCAGCGGTGAGGCGGGCGGCACCTCGATGACGTGGTCGGCCAGCCTGCCGATTGCCTGATCGCCGGCGGTGGCGATGGCGATCACCCGCCCGCCGCGCGCCTTGACCTCGGAAAGGTTGGACAGGACCTTGTCGTAGCCGTGGTCGGCCGGGGCGATCACCACCACCGGCACGCCCTCGTCGATGAGCGCTATGGGGCCGTGCTTCATCTCGCCGGCGGCGTAGCCCTCGGCGTGGATGTAGGAGATCT
>DAOMZC010000357.1:0-6585 GCA_035437965.1 Pseudomonadota bacterium | reverse complement strand
GCCCGAGCGAACGGGCATCGCCGTAGCGCCCGCGTTTGGCTATCATCCAAGCCCCGGCGGGTCCGCCGTTTCGCCCGCGGGCTTTTTTGCATGCCAGCACCTCCACCTCTCCCTACCCTGCCCATCGACGCGCTCCTCCCCGAGATTGCCGAGAGCGTCCGCGCGCACCGCAGCCTGGTCATCGAGGCGGCGCCGGGGGCCGGCAAGACCACCCGCGTCCCGCCAGAGCTCCTTGCGCTGTGGCCCGATGGTGAGGTGGTGGTGCTGGAGCCGCGCCGCCTCGCCGCCCACCTGTCCGCGGCGCGGGTCGCCGACGAGCGCGGCGAGCCCCTGGGCGGCACCGTGGGCGTGCAGATGCGCTTCGACAGCGTCTGCAGCGACCGGACCCGCCTGCGCTACGTCACCGAGGGGGTCTTGCTGCGGCAGCTGCTCGCCGATCCGCTGCTGCGCGGCGTGCAGGCGGTCGTCCTCGACGAGTTTCACGAGCGCCACCTGCAGGCGGACCTGGCGCTGGCGCTGCTGCGCCGCCTCCAAGCGACCGCCCGCCCAGAGCTGCGCATCATCGTCATGTCGGCGACCCTGGCGACGGCGCAGGTTGCCGCGTTCCTGGACGACTGCCCGACCGTGCGCAGCCAGGGACGGAGCCACGAGGTCAGCATCCAGTACCTGCCCCAGCCGAGCCCCGAGCCGCTGAGCAAGCAGGTCCGCCAGGCCCTGCGCGAGCTGCTGCGCACCGAGGCGAGCGACCCCGCAACCGCCGGCGGCGACGTCCTGGTGTTCCTGCCGGGAGGGGCCGAGATTCGTCGCTGCCAGGAAGATCTGGCAGAGCTCGCGACCCAGCTTGGGCTGAGCGTGCTGCCCCTGCACGGCGACCTGCCGCTCACCGAGCAGCGCCGCGCCGTCGCGCCGCGCGCCGCGGGCGAGCGCCGCAAGGTCATCCTGTCGACCAACGTCGCCGAGACCTCGGTCACCATCGATGGCGTCACCGCCGTCATCGACAGCGGCCTGAGCCGGGTCGCCGGGCACGCTCACTGGTCCGGGCTGCCGACCCTGCGCGTGCAGCCGATCTGTCGCGCCGCGGCGGCCCAGCGTGCCGGTCGCGCCGGACGAACCCGGCCCGGCCGGTGCATCCGGCTCTACACCCGCCACGACCACGACCTGCGGCCGGAGTTCGAGCTGCCGGAGATCCGCCGCCTGGATCTCGCCGAGCTGCTGCTCACCTTGCACGCAGCGGGCCTGCCGCTTTCCGACATGCGCTTCCTGGACCCGCCGCTGCCGGCCTCGCTGGAGGCGGCGGAGCAGCTGCTCGGGCGGCTGGGCGCGCTGAAGAGCGGCGCGATTACCGAGCTGGGTAGGAAGCTCGCGCGGCTGCCGGTCCACCCGCGCCTGGGGCGTCTTTTGTGCGCCGGCCGGGAGTACGGCGTGGGGGATGAGGCCGCCGCCGCCGCCGCGCTGCTCTCCGAGCGCGACATCAGCCTGGCGCAGCGCAGCCTGACGGGCGGCCGGGCGCAGGCGGAGGTGGCGGCGCCCTCGGATGTGGTGCACCTGCTCGATTTGCTGGAGCTAGCGCAGGCGGGCCGCATGTCGCGCTCTGCCCTGGTGCGTGAGGGGCTCGATCCGGACGCGCTGGCTCGCGTGGAGCGGGCCCGGCGGCAGCTCGCACGGTTTCAGGAAGGAGACCGCGGGCCGCGACCGCGCGACGCGGCGGCTCGTGAGCGCGCGCTGCAGCAGGCCCTGCTCGCCGCCTACCCCGATCGGGTGGCGCGACGGCGCCCGCGGCCCCCCGGCGAGGCGCCGGAGTTTGTCCTGGCGACCGGTGGCAGCGCCGTGCTGGCGCCGAGCAGCGTCGCTCATGAGGTCGAGCTCGCCGTCCTCATCGATGTCGAAGATCGTACGACCGCCGGCGGACGCGGCGGACGCGACAGCGGCCGGGTGCTGGTCCGCACCGCGAGCGCCATCGACGCCGACTGGCTGATCGAGCTGCCCGGCGACTCGATCAAGGAGACCACCGAGGTGCTGTGGAACGCCGACGCCGAGCGGATCGAGGTCGTGCGCCGCCTGCAGTACGAGCAGCTCGTGCTCACCGAGTCGCGCGCGGTCGGGGACGGCAGCGACGCGGCGCAGCGCGAGCTCCTGCTCACCAAGGCCAAGGCGGCCGAGCTGCGGGTCTTCAGCGACGGCGAGGCCTACGCGCAGTGGGCGGCCAAGCTGGCGTTCCTCGGCGAGCAGTGCCCGGACCTCGGCCTGCGCCCGCCCTCGGCGCCCGAGCTCGACGAGGTGCTGCGCGCCCTGTGCAGCAGCCGAGCGAGCTTCGCCGAGCTACGGCACGAGTCGCTGATTGCTGCCGTCGCCGCGCAGCTCGACCGCGCCCTGCGCAGCCAGGGCACGCCGCCGTCCGCCCCGGTGCTGCAGCTGGTCGCCCGCCTGGCCCCGGATCACCTGACGCTGCCGCGCGGTCGCCGGGTGCGCATCCACTACCCCGCCGGTCAGCCGCCGTGGGTCGAGTCGCGGCTGCAGGACTTCTTCGGCCTCGCCCAGGGCCCGACGGTGGCCGGCGGCCGGGTCCCGCTCGTGCTGCACCTTCTGGCCCCGAACCAGCGCGCCGTCCAGGTCACCACCGACCTGCCCGGCTTCTGGGTCCGCCACTACCCCGCCATCCGCAAGGAGCTCGCCCGCCGCTACCCCCGGCACGCCTGGCCCACCGAGCCCGCCACCGAGTGAGTCCGCCCTCCTCCCCTGCAAGCGGCGGCCCCGTGGTACGCTGGCTGAGCACAGCTCTGCTCGCACCGTACCAGCCGGTACCAGGAAATCCAGGGAACCCCATGAAACCAGGCACCCTTGCAACAGGCCGCGCGCTCGGACTCTGGCTCGCCCTCACCAGCGCCTGCGCCGGACCCCAGCTCGCCCCGACGGCACCGCCGGAGGCGAGCAAGACCGCCGGCGCCGTCCCGCCGGGCACCCCGATCGACGAAGACATTGCCAACGCGCGGGCGCAGAAGCGCGCCGCCAGCTTTACCTGGGAGGAGTTCGGCCCGGCGGCGCTCGAGCGCGCCCGGGCCAGCGGCAAGCTCGTGCTGCTCGACTGTGTCGCCACCTGGTGCCACTGGTGCCACGTCATGGACGACACCACCTACACCGATCCGGAGCTCGGGGCGCTCATCCGCGATCAGGTGGTCGCGGTGCGGGTGGACGTCGACGCCCGACCCGACATCGCCACCCGCTATGAAGATTTCGGCTGGCCGGCAACCGTCGTGTTCAACCCGCAGGGCGAGGAGCTCGGCAAGTTCCGCGGCTACATGACGGCCAAGGTATTAAAGGGAATCCTGGAGGAGGCCAGAGCCCAGAGCGCCCGGGGACCGGTGGGCCCGCGCGAGCGCCCCGCGCTGGTCGAGACGCCGGCCCCGGCCGCCCTGATGGGCTGGGTCGGGGTGCGGGTCGTCCGCGATCTGGATCTGTTCTACGACGGCGACCAGGGGGGCTGGGGGCGCGGCCAGAAGCTGCCCATCGGCGGCAACATCGAAGTCGAGCTGCTGCGCGGCGCGCACGGGGACGCCGCGGCGCTGCGGCGGGCCCGCCAGTCGCTCGACAAGCAGCGCGCGCTCATCGATCCGGTGTGGGGCGGCATGTACCAGTACTCGGTGGGCGGAGTCTGGAACAAGCCCCACTTCGAGAAGCGGATGCCCATCCAGACCGAGGCCCTGCACGCCTACGCCCGCGCGCTGGCGACCCCGGGCCTGGGCGAATCCCAGGATCGCATCGACGCCGAGCGCATCATCCAGTACCTCCACTCGTTCCTGCGCAACCGCGACGGACTGTACCTGGTGAGTCAGGACGCCGACCTCGGCGGGCATGAGAAGGAAGCGCGGTTCGTCGACGGCCACATCTACTACGAGCTCGATGACGCGCACCGGCGGGAGCTCGGGATTCCGCGCATCGACGACCACGTCTATTCCTATGAGAACGGGCTGGCGATTGCCGCCATCGCGACCTTCGCCGCCCGGCTCGGCTCCGACCCGCGGGCCGGGGAGCTCTTGCAGGCGGTGCAGCGCGCCGCTGAGCAGCTCACCCGCACCCACGTCGAGCCCGACGGCACGGTGCGGCGCGAAGCCGTGGTCACCTCGAGCCTGCGGTTCCTCGCCGACGCCGCGGCGCTCGGGCGGGCCTTCACGGTGCTGGCCACCGTCACCGCCAAGCCCGCCTACCGGCAGCTGGCGGAGAAGATCGCGGCGGCGATGTGGACCCACTTCTTCGACGCCAAGGCGGGGCTTTTGTGGGTAGGCACGGTGGACCCGGCGGCCAGCGGCGTGTTTGCGCGCCGCGAGCACTCGTTCTGGCAGAACACGCTGGCCGCCCGCTTCCTCGGCGAGCTGGCCGCCGCCCCGGGAGTCGGCGCGCCGCAGCGGGTCCTTTACCGGACGCAGGCGCGGGCCCTGCTCACCACCCTGTCCATCCCGAGCGAGCTCGCCGCGCAAGGCCGTCTGCTCGGCGATTACGTACTCGCCCTGGACACGGTTGGCCTGCTGCCGTGGAGCAAGCCGGGGGCTCCTTAGTACGGCGCGCTGCCGGGCTGCCGGAGCTCGATGTCCATCCACAACAGCTGCGCGGGTCCAGCGGTTGCGGTCAGCGCAAACTGGATCGGACCCTCTGCGGTGTCGCGATCAAAGCGTGCAGTCTCCAGCGCCGCAACGGGCTCGCCTGCTTGGGTGTCGCCCAGCTGCACGCCGACCGCGCCCCGAGCGACAAATAGGAGTCCGGTGTGACCGCGCAGCTGCACTTCAGCGCGACCTTGAGCGGCCAGTGCGAACACCTCCACCCGCCCCGCGCCGCGCTCTCGATCGACCATCAAGTTGAAGTCGCGCACCGGCCCATCGAGCAGCCGGCAGTCGGTGGCCCACTCGCCGGCAAACGCCACCGCGGCCAGCGGCGCCGCTAGCGTCACCGGCGGCGCCGCCGCGCCAAAGTCCAGGCGGACGCCCGAGCCTTCCAGCAGCACCAGCGTTCGATCGTATCCGCCAAAGCACGAAAACGGTCCGTCCTTGTGCACCCGCGCCATGCTCAGGCGCCACAGAAACGGCGGCCCGGCTTGCAGGCCCGCGCCCGCGGGCTCGATCGCGATCTCGGTGGTCGAGCCGCCGCCGTTGCGCCACTGCATCTCGCGGTAGCCGGCGGGCCGCAGGCGGGTCGTCCGAACATCCTTGGCCATGCTCAGCCTGGCGGGTCCGCTTGCTGCAGCGGCGCGAAGGCCGGGCGCAGCTTCTCGTAGGTCGCGGTCAGGTGCTCGCTGATCACCCGCACGTCGGCGACCACCGGCATGAAGTTGGTGTCGCCGTTCCAGCGCGGCACGATGTGGAAGTGGGCATGCTGGTCGATCCCGGCGCCGGCCACCCGGCCCTGGTTCAGGCCGACGTTGGCGCCGTGCGCGCGCAGCTCGGTGGTGACGATGTGCAGCGACTTGCGCAGGAGCTCGCAGGTGGCCGCGTAGTCCGCCGCCGGCAGCGCCATCAGGTCGCCGCCGTGCGCGCGCGGCACCACCATGATGTGCCCCGAGTTGTAGGGGTAGCGGTTCATCACCACGAAGGCCTGCGGCGTCGAGCACAGGACCAGGTTCTCGGCGTAGTGCTCGGGTCCCTGCGCCGGGAAGCGGCAGAAGATGCACTCCTGCGGTCCCTGCTCGCCGGCCGCACTGAGGATGTAGGTCATGCGCCAGGGCGCCCACATGCGATCCATCGACGCGCCTCCAGATATCTGTACGCCAGAAACGAACAAGCCCGATGAGCTCCCGGGCGGGGACTCATCGGGCTAAGACCGACGCTACAGGTGCTAAGGGCTACTCGCCCTCGAACTCGTCTTCTTCGGCCTTGCGGCGGCTCTTCTTGCTGGTGCCCGCCTTCTTGAACAGGTCGCCGAGCTTGGCCCCCAGGTCGCCCGAGGAGTTGAAGCCCTGCGCCATCGAGATCTCAGCCGCCCGCTGGGCCGCCTTGACCGACAGACCGATCTTACGCTCGTTGGGATCGAGCGAGATGATCTCGACGTTGATCTCCTGACCAGGCTTTAGCACCCCGCGCGGATCCTCGACGCGCTCTTCCGAGATCTCCGAGACGTGGACCAGGCCCTCGACGCCCTTCTCCAGCTCCACGAAGGCGCCGAAGTCGAGCACCTTCTGGACCTTGGCGGCGACGATCTTGCCCACCGGGTAATCGAACGGAATGCGATCCCACGGATCCGGGATGAGCTGCTTGATGCCGAGCGAGATCTTCGGCTTGTCGCCGTCGGTGGTGTCGATGTTGAGCACCGACGCCTCGACCTCGTCACCCTTGGTGAACATCTCCGAGGGGTGCTTGATGCGCTGGGTCCAGCTCATGTCCGAGATGTGGACCAGGCCGTCGATTCCCTCTTCGATCTCGACGAAGATGCCGAAGTCGGCGATGTTGCGCACGCGGCCCTTGACATGGGTGCCGGGCGGGTAGGTCGTGGTCAGCTTCTCGTACGGGTTCGGCTCCAGCTGCTTCATGCCGAGCGAGATGCGGTTGTTCTTGGCGTCGATGTCGAGCACCACGGCCTCGACGGTGTCGCCCACCGCGACCA
>DAOMZC010000356.1:0-6612 GCA_035437965.1 Pseudomonadota bacterium | reverse complement strand
AGTTGTCGATGCGTTGCCCATCGCTTTCCTCGCCGACTTCAAGCCAGATCACCTGTGGCTTGCTTAAGTCCTTCATTTTTATTATTATCCGCGGTCTGGCCTCGAGTTGCGAGGCACAGGGTCCACAAGACGTGACGGGTTCAAGCGATTCGCCAACCCCGCGCCGGTCCCTGCAACCCGCCTCCTGTCCGGCCGCGAGCCGGACCCGAACCAGGGGTTAATCTCGCTCACCGTAAGCAGCGAATGCAGCAGCAACGCGCGCAGGTGGCTTTTCTTCGCAGGAAACCCCCACTGGGAGACAGAGACCGACTAAGAGACGGCGCTCCTGCGCGCGCAGGAGAAAAATAAGTGAAACGCATGTTGTTTAACGCGACCCAGCAGGAAGAACTGCGCGTCGCGATCGTAGATGGACAAAAGCTGGTCGACCTGGACATCGAGTCGGCTTCGCGGGAACAACGCAAGAGCAATATCTACAAGGGAATCATCACCCGGATCGAGCCCAGCCTCGAGGCCGCGTTCATCGACTATGGTGAAGAGCGGCACGGGTTCCTCCCCTTCAAGGAGGTGGCGCGCAGCTACTTCCGGACGCGGGCGGGCGATGTGGTGGTGGTGCCGGCGCCGTTTTACTTCTGGGGCAAGTACGGCGAGAACGAGAAGGGCTCCTCGCACGGCTCGTTCTACCGCTATGACACCGACGTGCCGGTGATCATGTACGGGCCGTGGTTCCAGCCCGGCGAGTTCGGCGTCATCGAGATGGTCGACTTCGCGGCCACGCTGGCGCACGCGCTCAAGCTGACCCCGCCGGCGGCGTGCGCCGGGCGCCCGGTGACGACGATGCTGCGGCCTGTTCAGCGCTAGCGCTAACGCTAGCGCTAGCGGGGCCTTGCCGCCGCGCGCCACCCGGTCGCCGCCCCCGCGGGCTTACTCCAGATCCGGAAAGTCCGGCGGCGGCGGCAGGTTCTCCGGGTTGATCGCCCGCCGGCGGTTGGGGTCGACCAGGGTCACTTCATCATCATCGGCGATGGCGGCGGAGCGGGCCGCGGTAAGCTCGGGGCCAAGCTCCAGGCCGGGCGGCAGGAAGGGGGGCGCGTCCGCCAGCGCCTGCGCCGAGCGGAGCGCCGGGCGGACCTCCGGGGTGGTGAGCTCTTCTTCGGGATCGAGCGGCAAGATCTGATTGCTCGGCGGCTTGGCGGCCATCGCGGCTCCTCGGTTGCGTTCTTCTGGCACGTGCCCGTGCCCTGGTCGGACTCCCCCCACCCGCTGCCAGCACCGGGACCGGTCCGGGTGGCAGCTGCGCGGAGCGCTCGCAAGATCAGCGTACCGCATCGCCGCGCCGCGCGAAAGCTCGCCGCTGCGCCGGCTGGCGGACGGCTTCTGGCCTGGGGCCGCCTGGGGCGGAGAGGTCCGACCGGCTTGACGGCGAGCACCCAGGGCCGATATAGCTGCCGGCCTGCAGTTCAGGGAACGGCCCTCCAACACCACCAAGGAGCGAGCATGATCAAGTGGCTTGTGCGCATAGGCTGCGCCATCGGCATCCTCTTAATCGTCGGCACCGGCGGGCTGATCCTGGCGGGCGGCGGCCGGCGGATCGCCCACACCGAGGCGGTGGTCTACTTCAACTACCCGGCGGCGAAGCTGTGGCCGTGGCTTGTCGAGGTGCCGCGCCTCAAGCAGTGGCTGGGCGGCTTTGTCGACTCGCTGCCCGAGGACGGCGGCGGCCTGCGGGTGGGGGCGCGCAGCAAGGAGCTCATCGACCTCGACGGCCGCCGCTGGGAGATCGGCTCGCAGGTGACAGCGCTCGAGCCCGACCGCCGCCTCGCCCTGCACCTTGTCGCCGACGGCTTCGAAGACGACACCGAGTACCTCCTGGAGGAGCAGGCCGGCGTCACCAGGCTGACCTACAAGAGCGACGCCCACTACAGCATGCTGCTCGCGCGCCTGATGGCGCCGCTCATCAGCCGCGATGTCGAGCGCAAGGTCCGCGCCGATCTGGCCAAGCTGGACGGCCTTTTGGCCCGCGAGCCGGCGACGCTGATCACCCCCCCCAAGCCCGGCAGCCAGCCGGCCTTCAGCGGCTGCTGCGCCGCCGAGCCGGCCCCCGGGTCACCCTAACTGGCGAGCGGGTTACGGCCGGACGTTCGCGGCGAACGGGCAGTTGACGTAGATCGGGCCCGAGTAGCCGTTGTTCAGGTAGAGCTGGTAGATGTGGCACTCGCCGCGGCTGGCCGCCTGGGTCGTGGTGCCCTCGAAGGCCCCCAGCCGCTCGCCGTTGCGGTACAGGTCGCCGGACTCGTCGTCGCCCCAGCGGAACTGGACGGTGTGCTCGGCGACCAGCGCGTCACCGACGCCGAACGCCGCGCCGCCCTGGTCATCGGCGTAGACGCGCACCCCGCACGGCGACGGTGAGCGCACGCACACCCGCCCGTGCAGGATCGCCCGGCGCAGCGCTTCGGGCGTCCGCTCGGGCGCGGCGATGAACGAGGTCGCCCGGATGATGCGGCCACGGCTGTCGCTGCCGCCCATGGCGACCAGGCGCCGCTGCTTGCGCGCCGACTCTTGCGCCAGCCGGCTCTCGACGTCCGACAGGCTCTTGGTCGGGTTCTCGAGCACGTACTGATCGCGCCACACCGACACCGGGATGCTGTAGGCCTGCATCCCGTCGTAGATGTTGTTGGCGGCGATGATGTCCTTGGGGTACTCGCTGCCGGGCCGGGTCATCGGCCGCCAGCTGTGGTCGCGGCTGGCGTAGCGCAAGGCGGTGTCGACGGGCACCGCCAGCGGCGTGGCCAGCGGCTGGTTGAGGATGAGGATGCCGCCGCGCAGCGCCACCAGGTTGAGGAACGCCGCCGGGCTGGACTTCAGCTCGTCGCGCGAGACCTCGGTGAGGATCTTGGGAATGTCGATGTGGAGCAGCGACACCGAGCCGTTTTTCTCGTCGAAGTACTGCGCCCCCATCATGAGCAGCGGGTGCGGCTCGTTGAGCGACGACAGGGTCTGCTGCACCATCAGCCAGCTGCCGCGCACCCGCTCAAACTCCTCGGGGTTCTCGTAGAAGCGGGCGCGGATCTTGGGGGTGAGGTAGACAAAGTCCAGGCCCGACTTGCTGATAAGCTCCAGCGCGTCGCGCAGGCTGCGCCGGACCTCCTTGGGGTCCTCGGGCGGCGAGATGTGGAAGTTCATGTCGCCGGCCCACAGCCGCAGCGTCCCCTGCAGCGCGACCTTGTTCGCCGGTGGCGGCTTGAACGCGGCCTCGAGCGAGAGGTAGTTGAGGAAGGACTGGCAGGCGCCGAGCAGCACGGCGCAGCCGATGCCGACCACCACCCCCGCCTTGGCCAAGACACCAAGCCGCGACTTGGAGGCCCCGGCCTTGCCCAGAAGAAAGCGACGACGAGAACGGCGACTAGAAAGGCTACTCAGACCTGCCTGGCTCCCAGGGTCCGCGGGGCCGACGTGGTCTCCGTTGCCTGCGCCTGACGTAGAGCTGCCCGAGACGTTCGCATTCATGAGCGGCATAGTAAAGTTGAGTGTACAGGCGTGTCAAAGCCTTGTGGATAGAGACTTGCGGGCCGGGCAGCTACTTTTTTTGCCCTGCTTTTTTGAACTGTTTTTGGTCGCTAGACGCGGCGGGCGCGCGCTGCTACGTTGCCTCCGATGCTGAGCGGAGCTGATTCGGGGACGCCTGCGGGCGCGGGCAGCGAGGCGGAGGCGAGCGGCCTTGACCTCCTTGCCCTGCCGATCCTCGTCGTCGACGACGAGCCGGACAATCTCGAGGCCTTCAAGTTCAACTTCCGGCGCAGCTTCCGCATCCTCACCGCGCAGTCGGGCACCGAGGCGCTGGCGATCCTGCAGAACGAGCCGGTGGCGGTGGTCCTTACCGACCAGCGCATGCCGCGCATGACCGGGCTTGAGTTTCTGCGCAAGGCGCGCTCGGTCGCCCCCGACGCGGTACCGATCATCCTCAGCGCCTACACCGACGCCGACGTGCTCATCGAGGCGATAAACCAGGGTCACATCTACCGCTACATCACCAAGCCGTGGGACAAAAAAGAGGTGCGCGGCGTGCTGCTGCAGGCCCTTGAGCGCTTCCACCTGCGCCGCGAGAACGCCCGCCTGTCCGAGCAGCTGGCGCGCTACGCCGGCTACCTCAACCAGGAGTGGCACAGCGCCTTCAACTTCGGCCAGCTCGTCGGCGACTCGCCGGCGCTGCGGGCGGCGCTTTTGCGCAGCGAGCAGGTCGCTCGCACCGCCGCCACGGTGCTCTTGCGCGGCGAGAGCGGCACCGGCAAGGAGCTCGTCGCCCACGCCATCCACATCAACTCCCCGCGCGAGAGCAAGCCCTTTGTCCGCGTCAACTGCGCCGCCCTCGCCCCCGGGGTCCTGGAGTCGGAGCTTTTCGGCCACGAGCGCGGCGCCTTCACCGGGGCGCTGTCGCGGCACCTCGGGCGGTTCGAGATCGCCGACGGCGGCACCATCTTCCTCGACGAGATCGGCGACCTGCCGATGGAGGTCCAGGTCAAGCTCCTGCGCGTGCTGCAGGAGCGCAGCTTCGAGCGGGTGGGCGGCCACGAGACCATCCGGGTCGACGTCCGGGTCATCTCGGCGACCCACCGCAACCTCGAGGCGCTGGTCGAGCAGGGCAAGTTCCGCGAGGACCTGTACTACCGCCTCAACGTCTTCCCGATCACCCTGCCACCGCTGCGCGAGCGGCTGAGCGACGTGCCGGCGCTCGTCCACCACTTCATGCAGAAGTGGCGGCAGCACAGCCCGCACCTGGAGGTCGGCGGACCGGGCCGCGGACCGGCGATCGACGAGACGGCGCTGCAGCTGCTCATGCAGTACAGCTTCCCCGGCAACGTGCGCGAGCTGGAGAACCTCATCGAGCGCGCCCTCATCCTGGCCACCGGCCCGCTCATCACGGTGGCGGATCTGGAGTTCGGGCGCCCGACGGCCCGCCGCCCGCCCGCCGCCGCGCCGGCGCCCCTCCCGGCCCCGCCGGTGACCGGTGCCACTCACCTCTTCCCGCCCGAGCTCGCCGAGCTGCCGGCCCTGACGCCGCTACCGGGCGGCGCCCGCTCGCTCGCCGATCGGCTCTCCGATCAGGAGCGCGCCGAGATCATCTCGGCGATCGAGCAGAAAGAGGGCAACATCGCCGCCGCGGCGCGCGCCCTCGGCATCAACCGCAGCACCCTGTACTATCGGCTGCGCAAGCATGATCTACTACACCTCTTACCGAGCAAGCCCGAGGCGGAGGCCGCGTCCGCCGGCTAGCCGCGCCGGCCCGCCCGAGTCGTGCCCATGCTGCCCATGCTGCCCATGCTGCCCATGCTGCCCGCCCTGGCCGCCGATCCAAGCCTCCCGACCCTGCTCGGCGCGGCGCTCTGCCTGCTCGCCTTCACCGCGATCGCCGGCGTCGACGGGCTCTACTTTCACCTCTACCGCTACCGCCTGTATCAGCGGCCGGACTCGCTCTACGAGCACCGGCTGCACACGCTCAACGCGGTGCTGTTCGTGCCGCTCACCGCGCTGGTCTTCTGCACCCAGCCGCTCGGCCTGTGGCGCGTCCTCGCGCTCGTCCTGTTCGGGGCCAGCGTCGGCATCGAGATCCTCGATGTCCGGTGCGAGGAAGCGAGCCGGCGCACCCTCGGGGGGCTTACCACCACCGAGTACCTCATGCACTTTCTGATGAGCGGCCTGCGCTTTGGCAGCATGCTGCCGCTCCTGTGCAGCGGCTCGCTGCAGCAGTGGCTGCCGGGGCAGACGGCGCTGGCCGCGCGGCCGCTGTGGCTGGCCCTGTTCGGGGCGTGCGTGACCGCCCCGGGGGTGCCGATCGCCGCGCTGCACGTGTACCTTTTGCGGCGACCGCCGGCCGCGCGGCCCGTCCCGGCGCGCTCGCTCGACGGCCAGCCGACCTCACTTCCGGTGTAGCAGGACGCCGACCTACTTGCGCGGGTCGACCTGAACGATCCGGTTCTTCTTCTCGGGCCGCTCGATGCGCGGCGTCATCTGCAGCGCCTGCGCCGGGGCCAGGAAGAACACGGTGAGCAGGAAGAACCCAGTCTTATAAACAGCCCGGAACAGATACCGCACAAGCGCCCGCGGGCGCGCAGCTTGCTGATTCGCCATGATCCTCTCCTTTCGCTTTGGGGGTTCTCGACTCGGCCGCGAGAACCCCTCAGCGAAGGAGGGCCTGACGCAAGATATACAGCGGCCGGGTCGCCGCCCGCGGGCCGAGCGCCACCGCCCAGCGCGCCACTGTCGCCGGCGCAAGAGTCCGCCGCCCCGTGACCGCCGGCCTCGCCAATGTTTCAATTTGTTGTAAAGTATCTAAAACAACACCAACTACAATTAATAAAGAGGTTCCTCCATAAAAATCAGCAAAGGCACTATTAATTCCTAATTTCTGAGCAAATGCAGGCATAATAGCCACACAAGCAAGGAATATTGAACCCGGTAATGTAATTCTGCTCATGACCTGATCGATAAATTCTGCTGTTTTCTTACCAGGTTTTACCCCCGGAATAAATCCGCCATTGCGTTTCATATCATCAGCCAATTGGTTTGGATTTACCATGATAGCTGTATAAAAATAGGTAAATAAGATAATCATAACAG
>DAOMZC010000355.1:0-6616 GCA_035437965.1 Pseudomonadota bacterium | reverse complement strand
GCGGCCTGCAGGAGCGCGGCGGCCACGCGTTCCTGGGAATTCCCGACGCCGCGCCGCCCGTGGGCCGGCGGCGCTACGCGGCGCCCGAGCGCCCGGCGCGCTGGGACGGCGAGCGCCCGGCGACCCGGTTCGGCGCGGTGTGCCTGCAGCAGCCGATGCCCGGGGTGTTCGGGTCGCTCGGCTCGCCCACGCTCGATGCCGGCGACGACTGCCTGAGCCTCAACGTCTGGACCCCCGACCCCGGCGCGCGCGGCCTGCCGGTGCTGTTGTGGATCCACGGCGGCGCCTTCTACGGCGGCAGCGGCACCTCACCTGTGTATAGCGGCTCCGCGTTCGCCCGCGACGGTGTCGTCTGCGTGACCATCAACTACCGGCTGGGCGCGCAGGGCTTCTGCCACTTCGCCGAGCACTTCCCCGAGCTGCGCGACTCCGGCAACGCCGGACTCCTGGATCAAGTCGCCGCCTTGCAGTGGGTGCAGGAGAACATCGCCGCATTCGGCGGCGATCCCGGCAACGTGACCATCGCCGGGGAGAGCGCCGGCGGCATGAGCGTCGGCGCCCTGCTCGCCACCCCGCGCGCCCGGGGCCTGTTCCGCCGCGCGGTCGCCCAGAGCGGCGCCGGCCACAACGCCTACAGCGCCGCCACCGCCGCCCGGCTCGCCGGCCACCTGCTGGAGCTCCTTGGGGTCAAGCGCGGCGACCTGCAGGCGCTGCTCGCCGTCCCGCCCGAGCGGGTGCTGGCGGCCCAGACCCGACTGGCCGCCGAGCTCACGATGAGCCGCGATCGCGAGCGCTTCGGCGATGCCGCCGGCTCGCCCATTCCGCTGCAGCCGACCTTCGACACCGACGTGCTGCCGCGGCGCCCGATCGCCGCCATCGCCGACGGCGCGGCCGCCGGGATCGATCTGCTGCTCGGGACCACCGCGGAAGAGGCGAGGATCTTCATGGTCGAGATGAAGGACCTGTTCAGCGAGCCGGTGGTCGAGGCGCTGCTCGACCGGGTGATGGGCCCGGCGGGACGCAGCGGCCGCGAGGTCCTTTCGCTCTACCAGCAGAACCGTCCCGGCGCCCTGCCCTACGAGCTGGCCGCGGCGGCCGAGACCGACCGCCTGTTCCGGATTCCCGCCCTGCGCCTGGCCGATGCGCAGGCGGCGCACCACCCCCAGACCTGGATGTACGAGTTCGCCTGGCGCTCGACCGCGCGCCGCGGCGAGTTCGGGGCCTGTCACTTCCTCGAGGTCCCGTTCATGTTCGATCAGCTCGACAACGAACAGGCGCGCGGCATCGCCGGCTCGCCGCCGCAGGAGCTGGCCGACAAGCTGCACCCGGCGTGGGTCGCCTTCGCCAAGACCGGCGACCCCAATCACGCCGCGCTGCCCGCCTGGCCGCGCTGGGACCGCGAGCGCCGACCGACCCTGCGCTTCGATATCCAGTGCGAAGTAGTCTGCGACCCGGCCCGCGAAGAGCGGACTGTCTGGGACGGAGTCCTGTAATTCCCAAGCGGACTCCTAAGTCTGTTAAGGAGCGGAGTCCTTGCGCTCCATGCGCCGCTCGACGACCTTGCGGTGGACGCCGAGCAGGCGCGCGGCGGCGCTCTTGTTGCCGCTGGCCAGCGTCATCGCGGCGCTGACCAGCGCGCTCTCGATGGCGTCCAGCTTGTCGCTGACCGGCAGGCGCAGGATGACCCGCGCCAGCTGCGCCAGGGAGGATGACTCCTCCTCCGGCTGGCGGGCCGAGCTCGGGGTGGTCAGCGCCGCCAGGATGGGGGCCGGCAGGTGCTCGGGCTCGAGCACCGGCTCGCTGACCACGGTGGCGGCGTAGTCCATGGCGTTGCGCAGCTCGCGCAGGTTGCCCGGCCAGGCGTAGCGCAAGAGCAGATCCATGGCCGCCGGGGCGATGAGCAGCGGCGGGCGGCCGGCGCGCGTGCACGCCTCGGCGAGGAAGGTCCGGGCGAGGATCGGCAGCTCGCGCTGGCGGTCGCGCAGCGGCGGCAGGACCAGCACCGCGCTGCTCAAGCGGAAGAACAGATCCTGGCGGAACCGACCGGCGGCGGACTCCTCGGCGAGCTTGCGGTTGGTGGCGGCGATGATGCGGACATCGACAGCGCGCTCGCGCACCTCGCCCACCCGCATGAGCTTCTTGGTCTCCAGCACGCGCAGCAGCTTGGCCTGCACGGCCGGCGGCAGCTCGCCGATCTCGTCGAGGAACACGGTGCCGCCGTGCGCCGCCTCCAGCAGCCCCTGCTTGGCCGCCACCGCGCCGGAGAACGCGCCCTTCTCGTGTCCGAACAGCTCGCTCTCGGCCAGGCTCTCGGGCAGGGCGGCGCAGTTGATGCTTACCATGCGCTGGGCGGCGCGGCGCGAGCGCGTGTGCAGGGTCTGCGCGGCGATCTCCTTGCCGCTGCCGGTCTCGCCGGTGATGAGCACCGGAAGGTCACTCTGCGCCAGCCGCTCGATCAGCTTGTAGAGCCGCACCATCGCCGGATCCGCCAGCACTACCGTCCGGTCGCCGATGCTCAGGGTCTGCACCGCCGCCGCCGCCTGGCCGACCTGTCCGGGCGGCGCGCCGTCCATCGCCGCGCGCGCACCGCTCAGCAGCGCGTCGACGTCATAGCCGTCGCTCGGGCAGCCGGCCAGCCCCGCCCGGCACAGCGGCACCACGGCGGCCGCCGCATCGACAAGGCGCGCCGCCGCGGCCTGCGCCCCCTGCGCCTCGGAGTCGGGCAGAAGGACGATCAGGTGCTCGGCGCCGCCCCACGCCGCGACATCGATGACCCGCAGCGCCGCCCCCAGATCGTGGGCGAGCTTGGACCGCGCGCTGCCGGCCAGCGTCCCGGTCCACAAGGCGCACAGCGACACCGGGCGGTGGCTGCTGAGGGCCCGCTCGACCTCCTCTTCAAGGCGGTGGCGCAGGACGGTCAGGTCGTCATGCAGCGGGCGCACCCGCGGGCTCTGGCTCTGGCCCGGTCCGTGGTGCCCCTGATGGTTCAGCTGATAGATGATCGCCACGTCGCACAGCACGATGACGTCGCCGGACAGGAGGCGCCGCGGGGCGGTGATGCGCTCGCCGTTGACGCGGGTGCCGTTGTGGCTGCCGAGGTCCTCGATCAGCACCTCGCCGCGGGCGATGCGGAAGCGCGCGTGCTGCCGCGAGACCGACGGATCCTGCACCCGCAGCGCTGCTTCGGCGGCGCGTCCGACGACGATCTCGCCGCTCTGCGGCAGCTGGAACATCGCCGACGATCCCGACTCGACCACGAGCAGGTACCCCGGTGCGAGCGCCTCCGGCGCCGGACTACCGGTCGCCGAGTGTAGGGTGACGGTAAGCTGGGGCTGCTGATCGTGAGCCATGGCTCATCATTGTACAGCGCGACGACCAGACTCTGCTTTGAATTGGGAAGAATCTGACGGTCGTGTCCACGCTGCGGCCCCCTCTTGGCCCCTCTGGATCCCTCTGGGCAAACGTACAGTTAGGGAATTTTTCTCCAAGGTTCTATTGCCCTATCAGCCCGATTTGTGCGTACATTAAAGGCTTGGTCTGCCACTAACGGCATTGCCTTGAAAAATCAGTAGATACAGGCATGGCAACAAAACATCCCAAAGGGCTCTACGTCCTGTTTTTTACTGAGATGTGGGAGCGATTCGGCTTCTACCTGCTCAGCGCGCTCATGATCTTCTACCTCACCGAGCGCATGCACTTCGCTCCGGCCCGCGCCGCAGGTTGGATGGGCAACTACCTGGCCCTGGTCTACCTGTCGCCGTTCTTCGGGGGGCTGCTCGCCGACCGCTACCTTGGTTACCGCCGCGCCGTGCTCCTCGGGGCGGGGCTGCTCAGCGCCGGCTACTTCATGCTCGCGCTGGACAGCATGGTCTCTCTTTACGTCGCTGTCGGTCTGCTCGTTCTGGGCAATGGCCTGTTCAAGCCGAACATCTCGACCCAGGTCGGCAACCTGTACCCGCAGGGGGATTCGCGCCGCGACTCGGCGTTTTCGATCTTCTACCTGGGCATCAACATCGGCGCCTTCCTGTCGCCGTTTGTCGGCGAGATCGTCCGCCAGCGCTACGGCTTCCCCGCCGCCTTCGCGGTCGCCGGCTTCGGCATGATCATGAGCATGGTGATCTTCGCCGGCTTCCACCACCACGTCGCGGTCGCCAACATCCGCTCTAGCGTCGCCGCCGTGCTCGACATCCCGCTGCCGCAGGAGTACGAGGACCCGCGCGATCCGCCCCAGGTCGAGCGCAAGCGCATCACCGCCGTGTTCATCATCTGCGGCATCGTCATGCTGTTCTGGATGGCGTTCCAGCAGAACGCGATCACCCTCAACTTCTGGGCGCGCGACAACACGATCCGCACCCTGACGATGCCGAGCCTGGGCGGCAAGTCCTCGACGTTCGAGATCCCGCCCGGGTGGTTCCAGGCGGTAAACCCCATCTTCATCCTCGTGCTGACCCCGCTCCTCGTCTGGTTCTTCGGCTGGCTGCGCAAGTACAACCGCGAGCCTTCGACTCCGATGAAAATCGGCCTCGGTATGATCCTCACCGGGGTGTCCTATCTGTTCATGGTCGGCGGCTCGCTGGCCGGCGGCGACAAGGGCCGGGTGAGCATGTGGTGGCTGATCGTCTGCTACTTCGTCATCACCATCGCCGAGCTGTGTCTGTCGCCGATCGGGCTGTCGCTCATCGCCAAGCTGGCGCCGCGGCGGATGACGGCGATGCTCATGGGCGTCTGGTTCATCGCCACCGCCATCGGCAACAAGCTGGCCGGCAAGCTGGGCGAGCTGGTGTGGGAGAAGTGGCCGCACTCGCGCTTCTTCGCGCTGCTGGTCGCCTCCTCGCTCATCGCCGCGGTGCTCCTGAAGACGCAGCTGCGCCGGCTGCGCGAGTCGATGCCCCCCGAAGGACCGCCGGAAGAGAAGCCGAGCCCAGCGGCGGTGGAGCAGCGCGATACGGACTCCGCCCCGGTCGCTACCGCGTCGTTCGGCAGCGCCGGGTAGCGCAAGCCGCCGGCCGCCGCGCCCTTCCGCCATGAAGTCTTCTGCTCCCGGGTCCGTGGCGGCGCGACGCCTGGTGCTGGCCGATGGCAGCGAGTTCTGCGGGCGGGCCTTCGGCGCCGACCGCGAGGTGCGCGGCGAGGTGGTGTTCCACACCGGCATGGTCGGCTATGTCGAGGCGCTTACGGATCCCTCCTATCACGGCCAGATCCTGGTGCTCACCTATCCGCTGCAGGGAAACTACGGCGTGCCCGCCGGTCCTTATGAGGGCGACCGCATCGCGGTGCAGGGGCTGGTGGTCTCCCACCACACGGCGGTGCCGAGCCACCCGCTGGCCCTGCAGAGCCTGGGCGACTGGCTGCGCGCCGCCGGGGTGCCGGCCGTAGAGGCGGTGGATACGCGCGCGGTGACGCGGCGGCTGCGCGAGCAGGGGACGATGCTCGGTGCGCTGCTCGCGGGCGGGACTGCCAAGGAGGCGTGGACGGAAGCCGCCGGCGTCGACATGGAGCAGGCGGCGCAGGCGGTCGAGCCGGCGACCCTGCGCGAGTATGCGGGCGGCGGGCCGCGCCTCCTGGTCATCGATACGGGCGCCAAGGAGTCGATCCTGGGCGCGCTGCACAGCCGCGGCGCCCACCTCCTGCGCGCCCCCGCGAGCTCGCCCTGGGAGGCGCTGCTCGACCGCGATGGCGGCGTGGACGGCGTGATCCTGACCAACGGTCCGGGCGATCCGAGCGCGCTCGCGCCGCTGTGCGCGCGGCTGCGGCAGGTGCTCGGGCGGGGCCTGCCGACCTTCGGCATCTGCCTGGGCCACCAGCTCCTGGCGCGCAGCGTGGGCGCGCAGACCTACAAGCTTCCCTACGGCCACCGCTCGCACAACCAGCCGGTGCAGGAGCTGCAGGGCGGACGCGCCTACGTCACCAGCCAGAACCACGGCTACGCCGTCAGCGACAGCTCGCTGCCGAGCGACTTTGCGGTCTGGTTCCGCAACCTCAACGACGGCACCAACGAAGGAATTCGCCACCGCTCGCAGCCCTTCTGCTCGGTGCAGTTCCACCCCGAGGCGGCGGCCGGTCCGCGCGACTGCGCGCCGCTGTTCGATGACTTCCTGCGCGTGGTCGCCGCATGCAAGCGGAGCCGCCGGTGAGCGCGCCGGGCCCAGGGCTGACGGAGCGGCCGCGGCGCGTCGTCGTGCTCGGCTCGGGGGCGCTGCAGATCGGGCAGGCGGGCGAGTTCGACTACTCCGGCTCCCAGGCCCTGAAGGCGCTGCGCGAAGAGGGCATCTACACGGTCGTCATCAACCCGAACATCGCGACGGTGCAGACCGCGGCCGGGCTGGCCGATGCGGTGTACTTCCTGCCGGTCACCGCGGAGTTCGTCGAGCCGGTCCTTGTCCGCGAGCGCGCCGACGCCATCCTCCTTGGCTTTGGCGGCCAGAGCGCGCTCAACTGCGGCCTGGCGCTGTTCGACAGCGGCGCCCTTTTGCGGCTCGGGGTGCGGGTGCTCGGGACCTCGATCGCGGCGATCCGCGCCTGCGAAGACCGCCAGCTGTTCGCCGACAGCCTGCGCCAGCTCGGGCTCGCCCTCGCCCGCGGCCGCACCGCCCGCACGCTCGCCGAGGCCGAGGCG
>DAOMZC010000354.1:0-6618 GCA_035437965.1 Pseudomonadota bacterium | reverse complement strand
CGCATGCAGACGTGAAGGCTTTTGCCGTGATCGCGCGGCAGTTCGACCAATGCCGCATCGAGCGTACGCCAGGGCTCCCACGGACACGGGCTGGCAAGCACCAGTTGCGACGGATCCTGCTCGAAGCCCGGCGCGCCGAGCCGGCTCGAGATCAGCTGCCCGCCGGCCAGCATCCACTGGTCGTTGGCGTAGGCCCGCTTGCGCGCCAGCGCCAACGCCGGCAGATGACCCAGGCGCGAGGTGTACCAGGTGAACGGGCAATCGATGGCCGTGAAGCTGACGAGGCGGGCGCCTTCGGGAATGTGCTCGAGCGCCGCCAGCTCGGCGTCCGCCCGCAGCGCCATATAGACCGCCCGCCCACCGCTCACCACGAGGACGCTCGGGCCGGCGGCGCCGCGCTGCTGCAGCTGCTTGCGGACCTCGGCCCCGCCCGCCCGCAGCGCGGGCGCCTCCTCGATGCGGAAGTGCCCGGCCAGCTTGGCGAGCAGGGCATCGAGCGAGAACCCGGGCAGGCTGTGCAGCACGCGGTGGGTCGGGAACACCAGGAGCCCCGGGTCGGCGACGTTGCACAGGAAGATCGAGCCGTACTCGACCGCCGAGCTCGCGCCGCAGTAACCCGGCTCGCGGCGCAGCTCCTCGCGCAGGGCGAGCATGGTCTCGTAGCGGTGGTGGCCGTCGGCGATGTAGATGCTGCGATCGCGCAGCACGCGCTGCACCACGGCGATCGCCGCCGGGTCGGTGAGCCGCCACAGCCGGTGGGTCACGCCGTCGCTGGTCTTGCCGTGCAGCGCCGGCTCCTCGCGCTCCAGGTCGGCGAACGCGGCGTCGGCCTCGCGCTGCGGGTCGTCATAAAGGCCGAAGACCTGCGACAGGTGGGTGCGGGTGGCGCGCTTGAGCTTGAGGCGGTCGGCCTTGGGTCCGGCGAGCGTGCGCTCGTGCGGGAGGATGACGCCCTCGGCGAAGCGGTGCAGGCGGACGCGGCAGATGAAGCCGCGGCGGACCACCGGCGGGGCGCTCGCCTCGCCGGGCGGGGTGAAGATCTGGTGGTAGCGGTAGAGCGCCGGCTGCTCGTCGCGCGCCATCACCCCGCGCTGCAGAAAGTCGCTCAGGGTCGCGGCGGCGACCTCGTAGCGCTCGTCGGTGGTGCCGCCCTGGCGATCCTTGGGCAGGATGAGCTTGACGCTGTTGTGCGGGCTCTTGCCTTCGAGCTCCTTTTGCTCGCGGTCGCTGATGACGTCGTAGGGCGGAGCGATCAGCGCCGAGACGTCGTTGCCGGCGGCGGGACTCGGCTTATACAAAATGCCGCGAAAGGGTGCGATCTCAGCCATGAATAATCTCCCGAGACAAGGGTTCGATTCTGGCTCAACTTTGGTCCTAGCGCGCTCAAAAAGGAAGGCCGGTCGGCGGCCGACTCGTGGCCTCTTCGGCGAGCTCGGCGAGGCGATCTGGGAGCCGACTCTGGGTCCGCGGCGCCGGCCGATAGAGCATCCGCCACACCGGCAGCCCGCGGGCGAGCACCCGCTCTTCGCGCAGCGAGCGCGCCGGGTAGGGGCTGCGGCGCACGAACGACCACTCGCCAGCGGCGTTGCGCAGGCCCGGGGTGGTCTCGAGCACCGCCATCGCGTCCAGGGCCAGCCCCCACACGTCGCTCTGGAAGAACAGCTCACCGTCGGGGGCGAGCAGCTCCGTCAGCTGCTCGGCGAGCTCCGGGGTGACCAGGCGCCGCTTCTTCTGCGCCCGCTTGAACCACGGATCGGGGAAGTTGATGAAGAAGCGCCGCACCTTCTGCCCGGCGAGCAGCGCCGCCAGATCGATGTTGATGTGGGCGAACACCGCCCGCAGATGCGCGAGGCCCTCGGCGGCGGCGCGCTGGTTGACGTCGGCGACCAGCGGCTCGCGGATCTCGATGCCGACGTAGCTCGTGTCGCGGTCGCGGCGCGCCAGCTCGAAGAGGAACTGCGCGTCGGCGCAGCCGAGCTCGATGTCCAGCGGCCGCGGCGCCTCCGCCGGCAGCACCAGCGGGGCGGGCGCGATGTGGAGCAGCTTCGAGCGCAGCGGGTTTACGTGGTGGCGGATCCGCACCGACATGAGGCGGCGAATCTAGCCGAAAAACCGCGGCGCGCAAACCACCGCCGCCGCCTTCAGCGCAGGTAGGCCGTCGCCGCCGCCGGGTGCTCGGGTAGCCCGTCGGGGTGGGCCCAGTACCGCTCGAGCTCCTGCAGGCGCGCAGCCGGGTCGTGCGCGATGAGCGCCAGGTGGCTGACCAGCTCCGGGCTCGGGTTGCCCGCCCCGGCGCGCAGCCGCGACAGGTAGCCCTGGGAGAGCCCGAGGAGCAGCTCCAGCCGGCGCTGCGAGATGTGGCTGGTGACGATGTCGATGGCCTGGCGGGCCCGCTGCTGCAGCGCCCGCCGGTAGGCCGCGCGCAGCGCCTCTTCCAGCGCCGCGGCGGTCTCGGCGTCGATGTACTCGGCGTGGCAGCGGCTGCAGGTGGGGATCGGGATGTCTTCTGGCACCGCCAGCGCGTTCATGTTGCGGTAGCGGATTGTCCGCCCGGGGCGCATGCGCTTGCGAACCGTCTTGCCGCCACACTTCACGCATTTGCGAGCTGCTTCTTGACTCATCTGTCGATACGAGAGCTGGCGACCGCGCCGGCCCAAGAGTCATCGCTGGCACGATTTGCGGAGTCAAGAGAATGTTATACGCCTTACTATATTCGCTCTTTGGGGTGATATTGCTCGCTAAGTGCTAGTCTCTCGTCTCAGGCGCCCGCGGCGCCTATTTCTTATGCATGAGTGCGGTATTTCGGAATTTGCTGAGTCCGCTAGATCAATTTTAGGACCTAGTACAACGGAATTTATTAGGTGTTTTTAGGCTTCGTCAGGGTAATGTCCGTTTCTTGCTTGCTCGCAAGCGCTGTTGCAGAACCGTGCCGCGGATGGATCTTGCTCATGACGAATTCCTCCGATAATGACGGCCCTGGCTCGGGAGGCTCTGGGCCAGGTTGGCCGTTAGACTTAATCAAATCCACTGGTGGCAAGGCCCGGTACTTTGAGAAGACGCCCGGCCTGCAGCGCTTCCTCGACGGCCTCCGCGCCGCCTCGCATACCTTGTCCGAGCCGCAGCTCGCCGCCCGCGGCTGGGCCCTGGTCGAGGCGCTGCGCCCGCAGGACTTCATCGGCCGCAAGCGCATCGGCGACGAGGCGTACGACCTGTATCAGCTGCTCTGGGGCGGGCAGCGCCTGCAGCTCGCCCTCTGCCTGTTCTGCTTTGCCGGCCAGCCGCCGCTCGTGCTCATCGCCATCGAGCCCGGCGCCGGACACCGACCGCCGCGCTGACCCCCGGGGCGCGGTCCGGCACACCAAGCGCCGATTTTCGCCGATAATGATCCTGACCGGCGAGCGCCCTTTCGGCGTCCCAGGTCCAAGGAGCCTCTCCAATGTCGATGAAGCTGGACCAGAAGGCCGCCCCCGGGGCAGACAAGGACCCGTTCGCGCAGCTCAGCCTTCACATCGAGCGCAACATCCGCAAAAAGAAGTCGGTCAACGACGATGATCTGAGCCAGGCGCACCCCGAGACGCTCAAGCAGCAGGGCCGCGAGGTCGCCGAGCCCGCGCAGAGCAAGGCCTCGGCCGAGGCGGCGGCGGTGCTGATGTCGCACTGGTCGGAGCCCAAGGCGCCCACCGCGGCGCCGATCGACACCCTGACCACTGCCGACCGCCAGCGCCTGCGCGACAAGCGCAAGGTGACCAGCGAGCCGGCCAAGAACGACAAGGCCGACCAGGCCGCCAAGGCCGACGAGCCCAGCAAGGCGCAGTCGCACGAGTAGCCGCCGTGCCGGACGCTCCGGCGCCGCTACCCGAGACGCGCTAGGGCTGCGGCCCCGGGATGCTCACCAGCTCGACATCGAACACCAGCATGCCGTGGGGACCGCCGGGCCGGCGCGGCTTGTCGCCATAGGCGAGGTTGGCGGGGATCCACATCCGCCGCTTCTCCCCCGCCACCATCAGCTTCAGCCCCTCCTGCCAGCCCTTGATTAGCAAATCCAGGGGGAACTTCGCCGTGCTGCTCCGCTTCTGCGAGGTGTCGAACAGCTTGCCGTCGGTCATCCAGCCGGCGTAGTTGACCTCGACGGTGTCGCCGGCCTTGGGGTGGGTGGTGCCGGTGCCCTTCTGCAGGACCTTCGTGTAAAGGCCCGAGGCCGTCTTCTGCGCGTCGGCCGGCGGCGCTTTTACATCGGACGGGGCAGGCAGGTCGGGCAGCGGCGGCTTGGCCGAAGCGGCCGCCCCCGCCGCCGCCTTGTCCTCGGCGCCCGCGGTCCCACCCGCCAGCGCCAGCCCGAGCACCATCAGCGTGGAAAAAACTTTGGTTCGCATAGAAAAACTTTACAGGGGCGAGCGCCGCCGAGGCAACGCGGGCCGCGGCGAGCGTCGGTGACGGTGACGATGACCGGCCGGCTCAGCCGGGGAAGCGGTCGCAGTAGGACTGGATCTCGGAGTAAAGGTCGGTGCCGCGCAGCACCCGGCAGCCGAAGCCGAGGAGCCCGTCGACGCTCGCCAAAAGGATGCGCGCGGTGCCATCGCCGCCGGCCAGGATGAGGCGCGTGCCGTCGGGGGTGAAGTGGACCCCGCGCACCGCGCCGGCGCGATCTTCAAGGGCCAGCAGCTGCTTGCCGGTGTGCATGTCCCAGATCCGGGCATTGTGGTCGTCGCCGCCGCTGGCGAGCAGGCTGCTGTCGGGCGAGAACGCCACCGCGCGGACGATCTGCCCGTGTTCGGTCAAGGTGAACTGCTTCTGGCCGCTCGCAGCGTCCCACACGATCACCGTGCCGTCGGCGCTGGCCGTCGCGATGCGCGCCCCGGCGGGCGAGTAGGCGGTGGCGAGCACGTCCTGGGTGTGGCCCTGCAGGACCAGCAGGCTCTTGCCGCTGGTGGCGTCCCAGACCTGGGCGTTGCCGTCCGAGCTCGCGGTGACCACGCGCGTTCCGTCGGGGGAGAAGGCGCAGCCGCGCACCTCGCCGGTGTGGCCCTGCAGCGTCTGCAGGGTCTGGCCGGTGCGGGCGTCCCAGATGCGCGCCGTGTGGTCGGCGCTGGCGGTGACCAGCCGGCCGCCATCGGGCGAGTAGGCGACCGCGTAGACCGCGCCGGTGTGGCCCTGCAGCGTCAGGGCGCTGCCGCCCGACTTGGCGTCCCACAGGCGGACCGTGCGGTCGGCGCTGGCGGTGGCGATGCGCAGGCCGCTCGGCGCGAACACGCCGCTATAGACCTCGCCGGTGTGGCCGGCGAGCAGCAGCTGGGCGCGCTCGGTGCGGGCGTTCCACACCAGCCCGTTGTGGTCGACGCCGGTGGTCACCACGCGCAGGCCGTCGGCGGAGAACGCGGCGCTGTTGATCTCGGTCTTGCTCTGGAAGATCTGCCCGCTGCGGCCCTGGCGGATGTCCCAGACCCGCGCCGTGTCATCGCCGGCGCCGGTGGCGACGCGCGCGAAGTCCGGCGAGAACACCGCGGCGCGCAGGTCCTGGGTGTGGCCCTTGAGCATGAACAGGGCGCGGCCGCTGATCGCGTCCCACACCCGGGCGATGCGGCCGCTGCTCGCGGTGACGATGCGCAGGCCGTCGCTGGAGTAGGCCGCGGTGCGGATGCCCTCCTCAGAGTCGGTGAGCGTCAGCATCACCCGGCCGCTGGCGGCCTCCCAGACCATCGCCTTCTTGTCGCGCCCGGCGGTGAGCACGCGCTGCCCGTTGGGCGAAAAGATCGCCGAGGTGACGTCCTCGCTGTGCCCCTGCAAGGCCAGGATCGGCCGCCCGCTGCGCGCGTCCCAGATCCGCGCCGTGTCGTCGGAGCTCCCGGTGATCACGCGGCTGCCGTCGGGCGACCAGCTGATGTACAGGACCGGGCCCTGGTGCCCCTGCAGGGTGAACAGCGCGCGGCCGGTCTTGGCGTCCCAGATCTTGGCCAGGTTGTCCCCGGCGGCGGTCGCCACGCGGCCACCATCGCGCGAGAAGGCGGCGACGTTGACCTCCTGGCTGTGCCCCTGCAGCGTCAGGAGGTTGGTGCCGGTGCGGGTGTCCCAGATCTTGGCGGTGCGGTCGGCGCTGGCGGTGACCACGCGGTTTCCGTCCTGCGAGAAGGCGGCGCTGTAGACGTCCTGGGTGTGCCCCTTGAGCGACAGCAGGCTGACCAGCGAGCGCGAGTCCCAGATGCGCGCGGTCCCGTCGGAGCACGCGGTGACCAGGCGGTTGCCGTCGGCCGAGAAGGAGACGAAATGCACCGTGCCGTCATGGCGCAGCACCTGCGAGACCACCATCTCCCCGGTGGCCTTGAACAGCTCGCGGACCCCGGCGGCGGTCGGCATCTGCCCGCTGGAGACGGGCCGCCCGACGTTGATGATCGCCGTCTGCAGCACCGCCTGCCGGTTGCCGATGTTGTTGAGGAGCAGATCGTTCTGCGCCTCCAGGGCCTCCAGGCGAGCGCGCAGCTCGGGGTCGATGGTGCTCTGCGGGGTGGCGGCGTCGGGGCCGGCGCCACCGTCGGCGGGGCTCGGGGGCGAGGCCAGATCCGGGCTCGGCTCGGGGGCGGGCGGCGGCGCGGGCTGCTCCTTGGCGGGCGGAGCGGCCGCGGG
>DAOMZC010000353.1:0-6634 GCA_035437965.1 Pseudomonadota bacterium | reverse complement strand
GCCGGCGCCGACCCACGAGCCGGTGACCCCGCCCGCCAAGCCCGGCACCGAGCAACCGCCGGCGGCGGCCAGCAAGATCCGCTGGCGGCTCAACAGCTCCCCCTCGGGGGCCCAGGTCCACCGCCTGGACACCGATCAGGCGATGGGCACCACGCCCTTCGACGCCGAGCAGGAAGCCAAGCCGGGCAGCGTCGAGGTCGAGCTGCGCCTGGACGGCTACAAGCCGGTCAAGCTGACCCTCGCCGGCGATCAGAACGAAGATCGGCTGATGGTGACGCTGGAGCCGGACAAGTCCGGCAAGCCCGAGCGCCCCAAGCACGACCGGACCCGGCACGGCGGCAAGAAATAGCGCCGCGGCTTCGCCGTCCGCCCCCTCGGTGACGGCCCCCTCCCGCCCCACCCATGGCATCGCCCAGCGGCTCGCTTCCCCTGCCCAGCCCCGACGAAGTCGTGGCCCGCAGCGCCCGCGGAGCCGCGCTGACCACGGTGGTGGGCCTGCTCGGCCGCGCCGCCGGCCTGTTCACGACGCTGCTGGTGACCCACTTCGTCAGCAAGGGCGACTACGGGCGGGCCAACCTGGCGCTGATCATCGCGACGCTGGCCAACCTGGTGACGCTGCTCTCGCCGCAGCAGGCGCTGCTCACCCGGCACCAGCGGTTCAGCGCCGCGGCGCGGCTGGTGCGCGGCTTCGCGGTGTGGAACGGCCTCTTGGTGGCGGGCCTGCTGCTCGGCGGCGGCGGCTACCTGCTCGGGCGGCTGCACGAGCCGACGGCGCTGCCGCTGCTTCAGGTGTACGCGCTGGCGCTGGTCCTGGAGCGGCTGTCGCTGGTCCCGGCGCTGACGCTGCGCTACCAGCTGCAGTTCGGCGCCCTGTCGCGGGTCGACCTCGGCGGCGATGTGGCGTACGTCACGGTGACGGTGGGCGCAGCGCTGCTGGGGGCGGGGGCGATGTGCCTGCCGCTCGGCATGGTGGCGCGCCACCTGTGCGGGGTGGGGGTGCTCGGGGGGTGGTATAAGACGCCGCTGCTGCCGCCGCGGCCGGGGCCGCTGTCGGCCGACACGCGGGCGCTGCTGCGCGAGATCCTGCAGTACTCGTGGCCGATCCACCTCGGCGGCCTGGGCGAGTTTCTGACCATGTACCTGGACAACGTGGTCGTCGGGCAGCTCTACTCGGCGGCGGCGCAGGGGCTGTACGCGGTGGGCTACACGCTGGTGATGACGCCCAGCGAGACGATCGCGATGTACGGGGCGACGGCGATGGTGCGGGCGCTGGGGCTCAACGACGTGGCGACCCGGCAGCGCACGTTCCTGCAGGGCCTGCGCTATGTGTCGCTGCTGCTGTGGCCGATCGGGGCGGGGGCGGCGCTGGTCGCCGGGACGCTGGAGGTGGCGCTTCTGCCCCAGAGCTGGCGCGGGATCGCCGGCGTCGTGATGGGGCTGGGGCTCGGCGGCGCGGCGCTGGGGGTGTCGCGCATGTGCTTCGCCCAGCTGACCGCGCTGCACCGCACGCGGGCCGGGGGCCTTATGTACGCGGTCCAGCTGGCGGCGTTCGGGCTCGGGCTGTTCCTGGTCGCCCGGCTGGATCCGCAGCGGCAGCACATGCCGGCGGTGGCGCTGGCGGTGTCGGCGGCGTTCACGGTGCCGGCGCTGCTGGGGCTGGGCCTGAGCATCCGCGCCGACAACCTGCCCGGGCGAGGGGTCCTTTTGGCGCTGACGCCGCCGCTTTTGGGTACCGCGGTCATGGCGCTCGCGGTGTGGCTGCTGCAGCGCGGCCTCGGCGCCCTGGGCCTTGCCCCCTCGCCGCTGCGCCTGCTCGTCGAGATCACCACCGGCATCGCCGTCTACGCCGCCTACCTCCGGCTGGTGCACCGCGCCCTGTGGATCGAAGCCACCAGCTGGCTCGCCCAGCGCCGCCACCAGTCCGCCCCGACGGCATAAAAAAACCTCACCGGGCAGCGCCAGTGAGGTTCCAGGAAGGCTCAAAAATCAAAATGTTGGAGGCGCCGGGAGTCGAACCCGGGTCCGAAAGTGCTTCACAGGGGCCACTACGTGTGTAGCCGGTATTTTGTTTCACCCGTTAGTTCGCCTACCGGCAGGCTTACCTTTGGGCTATCCCACCTTTATTTTCGCGCGTTCAGCGGTGGACATCTGAGGCGCTATCCCGTCTTTTTTTACGCCTCCGTACGAGTCGCAGGAGCTGCTCGAGGGAGACGGCTATCTACCGGTTATTAAGCGGCGAGAGCGTACGCGTTATCGTTCGCGTTTGTGTTTTTTCCGGTGGATTTACGAGGTAGCGGAGCCTCGACACGCGACCGTCTATGGAGTTCACCCCCGTCGAAACCGTTTCGCCCCCTGAGTCTGGGGAGGTCTGGGGAAAGTTTGTCTGAAAGTACCTGTCACCGAGCAGCCTAGGCATTTGCCGCCCCATCGTCAACCGATTTACTGGCGATTTTGCGGGCTCAGCGACTCGCACCCGGCAGCGGCGGCGGCGGCGCGAGGAACTTGCCGAGCAGGTTGCCGCTGCGCCAGAAGCCGTTTTGGTAGACGAAGAAGTCGTAGCGGAGGCCCTTGGCCTCGGTCTTTTTCTTGATCCGCACCGTGTAAAACGGCATCGGGCGGAGCAGCGCCTTTTGTACCGCCTGGTCGGGGTCGGTGAGGTCGGTGAGGTCGGTGAGGTCGGTGAGTTTGGGGGCCTCGCCCGGGGCGATCGGGCTGGTCGGCGGGCGGGCTGCCTGGGGGGGCGGAGGATCGATGCGGGTCACCGAGACGTCGTCGTACTTTTTTTCGTAGACGTGGGCGACCAGCTCGACCGCGCCGACGTTGCACAGCGAGCCCATCATCGCCTGGTAGCGCGGCCACAGCTCGCCCGCCTTCTGCGGCCCGATGAGCCCGGCGAGCTCGGCGGGCGTCATGATGAACGAGGCCAGGAGGTCGTGCACGCGGCCGCGATCGTCGCTCTGGCAGGCGGCGAGGATCGCCGACCACAGGCGGTGCAGCTCCTCGGGGGAGTCGCCGTAGGTCCCGGCGCGGACGGGCGTCGCCGGCTGCCGGCACCCCGGGATCAGCGCAGCAGCAGCAGCAGCGCCGAGCCATAGTGCGGCCCGACCGACCGCGCGGCGACTCAGCAGGGCTTCAGCGGACACGGTCATGGAGGCTTGTTTTACGCTCGCTCCGCCCTTTGCACAAGCGAGCCGGCCCCGCGGACCGCGCCGCCAACCAAGCGACCAGCCAAGCCCTGGGCTGCCGATGGCGACTTTTCCACGCTAGACTGAACGCGATGAGAGTGGCTCCCAGCAGGTACGCGACGCGGCGACGGACCCGGGCCGGGCGGCGGGCGGGCGGCCGGCGGCTCCTTGGGCCGGTGCTCGGCTCGGTGCTGACGGCGCTGCTCCAGCTGGCGCTGCCGGGGAGCGTCCGGGCGGACGACTGGCAGGTCAGCCGCTCGGAGTTCGATCCGCGCATCATCGGTCCGATAAAAGACCAGCTGCGCCGCCACCCCGAGGATGCGGCGCTCCTGCGGCGCCTGCTGGGCCTCTACCGCCGCCACAGCACCCTCGACAAGCTGAACGCCGAGCTGCAGGAGCAGGCGCAGCGCAGCGGCGCCAGCAACGACTACTTCCTCGCCGCCCAGGCGGCCAAGGAGTCGGGGCAGCTGGAGCGCGCGACCCAGCTCCTGGAGAAGGCGGCCAAGCCCGGCGGGCTCGATCCGGTCAAGAGCGCGCTCCTGCTGGCCGAGCTTTACAGCAAGCACACTCCTCCCGACTACGCCGCGGCGGGCCGCCAGCTCGAGCAGGCGCTGGCGAGCCTGGGGCCGGCGGACGCCCGGCGCAAGGTGGTCTGGCGCCGGCAGGTCGAGCTGGCGCTGGCGAAAAACGATCTGAGCGCCGCCGAGCAGGCGCTGCGGGCGCTGCTGAAGGCGGCCTCGGCGGCGGAGGCCCCGGCGCTGCGCCGCGAGCTCGGAGAGCTCCTTGTGCGCGCCGACAAGCCCGCCGAGGCGCTCGCCCTGTGGCGCCAGATCGAGGCGGCCCCCGGGGGCGACGCCGTCAAGCGGGCGCAGACGCTGCTGCGCATCGGTGAGCTGTGCGAAAAGACCCAGGACGAGCTCGCGGCGATTGCCGCCTACCGGCGCGGCCTGTCGGTCCTGCCGGCGCAGCACTTCCTGCGCCGTGAGCTCTACGAGCACCTCATCGGGGTCTACAGAAAGCGCGACGAGCTGCCGCAGCTCCTCAAGCAGCTGGAGGTCGAGTGGCCGGTGGCGGCGCGCAGCTTCGCCGATTGGGAGCTGCTGGGCCGCCTCTACGACGAGCTCGGGGACACGGTGGGGGCGATGGCGGCCTACCGGGCGGCGCTGCGCCGCGATCCGCACAGCCTGGATGTCCGCCGCCGCCTCATCGCCATCCTGGAGCGCAGCGGGGTGAGCGCCGAGGTGCTGGCCGAGTACGAGCAGCTCATCAACCAGGCCCCGGGCGACTCGCGCGCCTACCTGGAGCTGGCGGAGCGGCTGGAGCGCAGCGGTCAGCGCGCCCGGGCGCTGCAGACGCTGAAGCGGGCGGCGGCGCGCTTTGCCGGCGATCCGTCGCTACACAGCGCGCTGGCCGACCTCTACCAGCGCTGGGGCGAGGCCGAGCTGGCGCTGTCCGAGTCCGAGCTGCTGGTGCGCCTGGACCCGCGCGAGGAGAGCTACGTCATAAACCTCGGCGAGCTTTACTGGGCGCGCGGGCGCAAGGAGAAGGCCGACGAGGTCTGGCGGCGGCTGCTCACCCTGAACGCCAACCGGGCGCTCGGCCAGGCGCGGCTCGCCGACGTGTACGCCGAGCACAACAAGATGGCCGAGGCGCTGGAGCTTTACCAGAAGGCGGTCAAGGCGGAGCCGAACAACCTCCAGCTGCGCCGCGGGCTCGCCCAGGCCAGCGAGCGCATGAGCCGCCCGCGCGAGGCGCTGTCGCTGTGGGAGCAGCTCTACTTCGCCGCCAAGGGGCCGACCGAGCGCCTGCTGCGCCTGGAAGCGCGCACCCACCTGGCCAACCTCATCCGCAAAGAGACCCACCTGCTCCCCGCCTACTTCACCTGGCAGCGCCGCTTCCAGGCGCAGATGAGCCAGGTCGCCCCCGAGCCGCTCGCCCCCGCCGAGCTCCTCGCCCTCGGGCTGCTGGTCGCCGAGGTGAGCCTGAAGGTCGAAAAGGTGGCCGAGGTCGAGGAGGTGCTGACCCAGCTGCGCGGCCGCTTCACCGACGGGCCGATGCTCGCCGAGGTGCTGCTCGCGCTGGTCCCGGTGTACCGCCACCAGCACAAGCTCGCCGAGGCGATCGCCGCCCTCAAGCAGGCCGCGGCGCTCCTGCCCGAGCGGCGGCGCGAGCTCTACGCCCAGCTCGCCGAGCTGTCGATGCAGAGCTACCACGACGAGGAGGCGATCCGCTACGCCCAGGAGGCGGTGGCCGACGCGCAGGGCGAGCTCAAGCTCGGCGAGCTGCTGGAGCGTAAGGACGACGTGGCGCGGGCGATGGCGGCCTACCGGCGGGCGATCGAGCTCGATGGCCGGCTGTTTCGCGCCCATATGGCGCTGGCCCGCCTGCACCTGCAGCGCGGCGAGCTGGCCCCGGCGGCGACCATCTACCGCGAGGTCGTCCGGCGGGCGCCGCAGGAGGAGCTGGTCCTTGAGGCCGGCCGCAAGGCAATCGACCTGCAGGAGTACCTGGGGACGCTCGGGGAGCTCGTGCGCGAGCTGACCCCGCTGGCGTTCACGTCGCTGCCCAAGCCCGTCTACCGCAAGCTGCTGTTGTCCCTTTACGAGCGCTACGCGACCCCGCTCATCGCCCAGAGCCGGGCCGGCGACGCCGCCGCCCAGGGGGAGCTCGCACGCCTCGGGCAGAGCGGGCTCAAGCCGCTCACCGAGACCCTGGTCGACGGCGACGCGGCCGAGCAGCGGGTGGCGATCACGCTGCTCGGCGAGCTGCACAACCCGAGCGCGGCGCCGGCCCTGCTCAACCTGGTGGTCGGGGCCACCGCGGCCCAGGCCGCTGCCCAGGACGGACGGATCGTCCTTGGCGGGGCCGGGGCGCGACCTTCAGACATCGACCTGCGGGTCGACGCCCTGCTGGCGGCGGCGCGGCTGCAGGATCCGCGCAGCACCAAGGTGCTGGTCCAGCTGGCCCAGAGCCGCGAGAAGCACCTGCGCCTGGCCGCCCTTTATGGCCTGTTGCGCCTCGCGCCCAAGCTCGCGCCCGGCGAGGCGGCGGCGTTCGAGCTCGCCCTGGCCGACGCGAGTCCGCCGGTGCGCGCGCTCGGCTGCCTGGGGGTCGGGCTCACCGCGGCGGGCCACGGGCTTTTGCCGCGGGCGCGGGCGCAGCTGGTCGGCGTCATCGAGCGGCGGCGGGCGCGCCCCGAGGATCTGGACGAGCTCGCCCCTGCCGCCTGCGTGCACGCCCTGGGGAGCAGCCGCGATCGCAGCGCGGTGCCGCTGCTCATCGAGCTCTTGCGCGAGGGCAATGACGAGGTGCAGCGCCAGGCGGCGTGGGCCCTGGGCAGCCTCGGCGACGCGGCGGCCGTCGGGCCGCTGCTGACCGCGGTGTTCGTCAAGCGCGAGCCGATCCGCCAGGCGGCGGCGGCAGCGCTGGCCGCAATCGCCAGCCCGACC
>DAOMZC010000352.1:0-6635 GCA_035437965.1 Pseudomonadota bacterium | reverse complement strand
CTCGCTGCGCTCGAGTGGCCGCGAGCCGAGCCGGGCGCTGCCGGGCGCCACGCCGGTGAGGACCGTGAGAAGCAGCGGTCCGGCGTCCGCATCGCCCAGGACGAGCCGGCGCGCGGTCAGCTGGCGCGCCGTGTTTTCGTCGCTGGGAAGCGCCTCGGCGCGCTCATAGAAGCTGGCTGCCTGACTCAGCTCGCCGCGCGCCACCGCCAGATCCCCCAGCCGCGACAGGGCGCGACCCTGCAGCACAGCAGTGCCGCGCGGGTGGGCGAGCAGCGTCTGGGCCGCCTGCGCGGAGTCGTCCCAGCGGCCGGCGGTCCACAAAAGGTCGGCGAGCTCGGCCAGGTGCTGCGGCTCGTCGGGATCGTCGAGGCAGACCGTGCGCAGAAGGCGCACCGCCTCGGTCAAGTCGCCGCGCCCGGCGGCCTCGCGCGAGCGGCGCTTGCGCACCGCCAGCTCGTGCGCGCAGACCTTGTGGAAGACCGCCGGGCGCCGCATCCGCTCGCGCTCGACCTCGCGCGCCTTGGGATCGAGCGGCTGCCCGTCGGTAAGCTCGACCCACTTGTGCTGCAGCGCGGCGAACTGCACGCCATAGATCCGCGCGAAATCGGCGGGCCGGCCACCTGTGTGGTAGACCCGCAGCAGCTTCTCCGCTCCATACGCATCGAGCAGAAAGCGGCAGAACGAGCCGGCCGTGGTGTACGCCCGCTGCCCCGGCAGCCGCCAGAACGCCAGGCCCATCACCGACGCCAGCGGCGGGTCCAGGTGCGCCTCGCGCAGCGCCTTGACGCCCTGGTGCGGGGTCAGCCCCCCGTACGAGGCGCGGAAGTCGGCCGCGACCGCGACGCCCTCGATGAGCCCCGGCTGCGGCACCACCCCGAGCATCGCCAGGCGCAGGACCCCGTCGCCCGCCGCGCCGGCGAACACGTGCGCCAGCTCGTGCCGCAGCACCGGGTGCGGCCAGCTGTCGTGGTTGAGGTAGATCTCGCGCCGCCACGGCTTGGCGACGTCGGTGTTGGCGGCTCCCATCCAGCGGTGCTTGTGCTCGTAGGAGTCAAAGATGTAGCTGGCGATGCGCGGCGTCGTGCTGCCGGCGATCGGCGGGCTGCCCGCCGCGTGCGACTCGAGCCGCAAAAGGCGCGCCAGCAGCCCGGGCCGCCAGGTGGGCTCGACGCCCAGCAGCTCGTGCAGCTGGGCATAGCGGAGCTCGTGCTCGCGGACGTAAAGCGCCAGATCGCGAGCGACCGCGCCGCCGGGCCGATAGTGGATGACGAAGTGCGGCGTGACCTGCGCGCCCGACAAGAACGACTCCAGCGCCGGCACGTCGGTGTAGATCCCGAGCTCGCCGCCCCGCCAAAACAGCCCCGCGCCGAGCGCGAGCCCGACGAGCGCCACTAGCCGTGCCGTCCGGCGCCGCGGAACCAGGCCGAGGTGCGCCTCCAGCGCGTAGCCGTCCAGGCACGCCGCCGTCGCCGCGAACGCGAAGAGGAGCCACCCCAGGTGCATGAGCCGCGCCCAGTAGAACGGCGTGCTGATCGCGACCTCTTCGTCGTAAAGCGACCCCGGAAAGAAGCCGAAGAACGGATCGTAGGCGTAGATCGCCGGCGTGCCGAAAAAACGCCACACCGCCCACAGGATCGACACCGCCAAGACCGCGTAGCCGCACCCGAGCGCCCGCCGCGGCCCCTGCGTCCACAGCCCGCTCACCACCCCCACCGCCGTCGCCACCGCCATCGACAGGACCGGCAGCATGAAGAAAAAGCCGAGGCCGCCGAGGTAGTTGCAGTTGCGGATGCGCAGGCTGTTAAGAAGAAGGACGACGAGCGGGCCTACGAGCATCGCCAGCGCCGGCGCCAGCGCCCGGCCGTAGCAGCGCAGGACCGCGGTGAGCGGCGTGGTGTCGGCCTGCTCGCCCTCCAGCGGTCGCAGGCGCAGCCGCGAGCGCCCGACCGCGTGCGCGCCCTGGCGAATCCCGGCGAGCGAAGCGGCGACCGCCAGGACCAGCGAGGACTCGTAGCCGAGCAGGTTGAAGAGCGGCACCGCGCACAGCCCCGCCGCAAGGACAAAGAGCGACAGCGCCCACAAGGCCCAGACAAGAAGGCCGCGGCGCGTTTCACTGGGCAGGCTCGAGCCTTGGCCGGCTCGGCGCTGGGTTGACTTCATCACGCGCCGCAGTTTAGCCTGCGAACAACTGACCTACTAGATGTCCGACGCGCAGGTCTCCCCGCCAACCCGGGGCGCCGCCGCCAACCGCCCGTTGCCGAGAGGGTGCGATGAGTGAGATGAGCCAACTGAACAGCCCCCCCGCTCGGCGACCGTTCTCCCGCACGCTGCGCTACCTGGCACCCAACGTGGTGACCTGCCTGTCGATGGTGTGCGCGGTGTTCGCCATGCAGGCGGCGCTGCGCGGGGAGATCGTGGTCGCCTGCTGGTGGGTCGCCTACTCGACGCTCACCGATAAGCTCGATGGGATCGTGGCGCGGGCCCTCAAGGCCAGCTCGCCGCTCGGGGTGCAGATGGACTCGCTGGCCGATCTGCTTAATTACGGCTTCTGCCCGGCGGCGATCACGTACGGATTCTTCTACTCGCATCCGCAGCTCGGGTGGACCCAGGGGCTGGCTCACTACGGGCTGGCGGCGATCTGTGCCGCGTACATGCTGTGCGCCGCGATTCGCCTGGCGCGCTTCAACATCAGCGAGGGGAGCCCGGATTTCTTCTTCGGCGTCCCCACCACTTTCTGCGGCGCCATCGCCGTGGTGAGCATGGTGACGATCTGCAAGTACGGCGATCCGGCCTGGACCCCCGGCCAGGGCTATCCGGGGTGGCGGCTGTTCGGCGAGGTGCGGCTGGATGACTACGTGAAGTACTATCCGCTGCTGCTGGTCCTGCTCGGCTACCTGATGGTCTCCAGCTGGCGGGTGCCCAAGGCGGGCAAGATCCGCAACAAGCTGCTCAACCAGTTCTGCATGGCCAACATGGTCTTCGGCTATGGGGCGGCCATGCTGCAGCGGCTTCCCGAGTACCTGATTGTGGCGGCCGCGCTTTACATCCTGGTCGCGATCTACTGCCACTACTTCCTGACGCCGCCGGACAAGCCCGAGCCGGTGTTTCCCGTCTAGCAGGCTGAGGCAAAACTACTCCGCGACCCGAGTTCGCGTCCGGCCGTGCTCACAGCCACGAGGCTGCCCCGCGCGACCGGACGCGAACTCGGGCCGCTCGCTACGTTTTGCCTCAGCCTGCTGGCCAGCGCGGCGGCCGGCTCAGGTGTGCTCGCTGAGCCAGTTGGTGAGGTCGGACAGGACGCGCTGCTGATCGAGCTCGTTGAAGATCTCGTGGAACAGGCCGGGATAGACGGTCAGGTTCTTGTCGGTCGCGCCGAGCCGGTCGAACACGAGCTGGCTGACCGCGGCGTCGACGAGGCGATCGTCCCCCGCGACCTGCATCAGGGTCGGCATGCGGATCTGTCCGGCGCGCGCGTGCACGTCGGCGTGGGCGGCGGTGATCTCGGTGAACCAGCGGGCGGTGGCCTCGTGGGTGACCAACGGGTCGGCGTCGTAGCTGCGGCCCACCGCCGGATCGTGCGACAGATCGGCGGACTTTATGCCGCTCGGCAGGCGCAGGGTGGGCTTGACCAGCGAGGCGACAAGGCCCAGGCCCCGCTTCCACGCCGGCACCGCGAGCTTCAGCCCGAGAAACGGCGCCGACAGCGCCAGCGCCTTGAGGACCTCGGGGTAGGCGAGCGCGAACTCCAGCCCGACCAGGCCCCCCATGCTGTGGCCGAGCAGGATCGGCTTGGCCGGCGCGCCGCCCGCCGCCCCGGGGCTTGCGCTGCCGGGGCCGGCAAGGTCCGCGGCGGCGCAGGCCAGGAACGCCCGCACATCGTCCAGGTAGTCGGTGAAGCGGCTCACGAAGCCGCGCTCGCCGCCGGACTCGCCGTGGCCGCGCAGATCGCCGACGAGGACCTGGTAGCCGTGGCGGTTGAGGTGCTCGGCGACGTGGCGGTAGCGGCCGCGGTGCTCGCAGTAGCCGTGAAGGACGATTACCGTGCCGCGCAGCGGTGCCGGGGCGGGGGGGTCGCTGCCGAGGCGTCCATTTAGCGACGCCGGAGCCTCGGCCATCGGCGTCGGAGCCTCCTTGGCCGAGCCGGGCGGGGCCGCCGCGGTGCCGAGCGAACCGCGCTCGCCCAGGGAGCCAAGCGGCCCGACAGCATAGAGGTCAACCCGCAGCGGCGTGCCATCTGCAGAGGTAAGGTTTCGCGCAATGCCCATCGCCATGACTACCGCTTGTAACAGAAAAGCGACCGTCGTCGGTTGACAATCAGGCATGGGCGTGCAAAAGCACCTCGAGTGAGCGCAGCGAAAAAACCCCAGGCGCTGAGCGAAGTTCGCTGCCAGCTGGAATGCCGATTGGGATGAAGGAAACGGTGAAGACCAAGGAGTTCGACTTGCGAAGCGCGCAGGCAAAAGAGCGGCGGCGGTCCACACTTGACAGCGCCAGCGAAGCCGCCCGGGCGCGCACCGACGCCGAGAGCCGGGCGCGCAGCGCCGACGAGGCCCGCGGGTCGAGCCGAGGGCGCAGCGGGCGCTCGGCGCTGCATGCGGTGGGAGACGCGCCGGCGGGTGGCAAGTCGACCGCTCGCGAGCCGGGAGCCCCGACGGGCACCGACACCGCGAGCGCCACCGCCGAGCTGCACGGGGGCCTCATGCTGCGCGGCGCGCGCAATGGGCGCGGCCTGAGCGTCGCCGACGTCGCCAAGCAGACGCGCATCGCCGACCGCTGGATCATCGCCATCGAAGAGGCGCGCCTTGAGGACCTGCCCGCGCCGGTGTTCGCGATCGGCTATGTGCGCAGCTACGCCCGCGCGGTGGGGCTCGACCCGAGCGCGATCGTCGAGCACTTCCGCGTCCACGGGCCGCAGCGCGATGACAGCTTCTGGGGCTCGCTGCCCGACCGATCGGGTGCGACCCCGCGCTCGCTGGAGCAGGCAAAAGAGCGGCGCAAGTACCTGCTGTGGACGGCGACCTTCATGCTCGTGGGGCTCGCCGTCCTCGTCGCTGTCTGGCTGCGCAGCCGCCACTGAGAGCCCACGGGCAGGCGATCTCTCAAGCCTCCCCGAAAAGGTGCCGCTCACAGGTCCTGATTCCGCTGGGCCGAAGGCTTGCCAAGAATGTATGATGGGGCAGGGACCTCGCGTGACCGGCACTCCAGCACAGGCTGCTCCTTGGCTAGGGCAGAGCCGCCGGTCCGCACCGTGTATCGCCCATCTAGCGCCGGAGGCCGCATCCACATCGGCTGAGACGGTCGCGAAAGGAGTTAGACTATGATTTCGCGCAGTGGCTTCTCGTGGGCCCGCCGCTATGTGCCCGCCGCCTTTGGCGCTGCTTGCCTGGCTCTCTGCGGCCTCGGCGGGTGCAACAACCCCACCGGCCTGGAGCTGACGCCCGAGGCGATTGCCAGCTGCCCCGGCGAAGAGGCGACCCCCGATCAGACCGCCGCCGGCCCGACGATGCTCCCCGGGCGGGTGTGCGGCGCCTGCCACCGCAGCGGCGGTCAGGCCCAGAACTCGCCGTGGACGCTGGCGGGGACGATCTACCCGGACGGTGCCGCCAAGTGCAACTCCACCGGGCTGGCCGGGGCGACCATCCAGGTCCTGTACACCGCCGACGATCCGATGGGCCGCTACCGCAGAAACGACGTCCAGCCCGGCGGCAACATCAAGAGTAACGAAGCCGGCAACTTCTACTCGACGGGCTTCTTCGTGACCCCGATCCGCATCCGGGTCTTCACCGGCACCTCGGATCTGCCGACCAAAGAGATGTTCATGACCACCCTGGTGGGCCTTGACCCCGTCACCAATCAGTCGGTCCGCGTGGACTGCAACACCTGCCACGGCGGCACCGCGACCCCGCGCGTCTACTTATAGAAGCTGCCGAGCCTATTGAGCCGGTCCGGGGCTGCAGGCCCCGACCGCCAGCAAGCGCCGCGTCCGGTTTCGTTAAGATTTTTCTTTACATACAAAACTCTGCCGTGGTAGTTCAGCAAGTCTCTTCTGTCGGTCATGGCAGTTGCGTACGGGTGCATAGCTCAGTTGGTTAGAGCGCAGCCCTGATAAGGCTGAGGTCCCTGGTTCGAATCCAGGTGCACCCACTTCTGCAGACTCTGGTTTCTGGTGACTTCGGGGGAACTACACCGGACCCAGGCTGCTGATTAAGGGAGGGAAGGTTCCCACCAAGCGCGCTTTTCAGATGCTTCGGTGGGTGCTTCCGCCCGGCGCGGAGCCTGGCTTCCGCGCAGCAGACCCCGGTGAGGCCTTGCAGCGCGATCGGTGCGAATCGGGCCGCCCCAGCCGGCCGGAAGTCGCAAAGACTTCGCGCAAATAGGGCGGCAACAGACTTGGGCTGTTGACAGCTCGTGCGCTATCCAGTATTTCTATTTTTCAGAAAATGAAAATCGTTTTCAAAATCGTCCTGGCTTGGAGCCTGGCGACGCAGCTCGCCACCCTGCAGCCCGCCTACGCCGCCGACCTGCTCGCGCCCGCCTCGCCTGAGAGCCCGTTCGGGCCCGCCGCCGAGTCCCGGCCGAGCGCCGCGCCCGCCGCCGACCCGGTCAGCCCCCCCGTCGCCCCGCCGGTGGCCCCG
>DAOMZC010000351.1:0-6645 GCA_035437965.1 Pseudomonadota bacterium | reverse complement strand
AGAGACGGGGAGGCGCGGGACCTCTTGCCATCCGCCAGAGACGGGGAGGCGCGGGTTGCTCCCAAGACCGCCATCTTGCCCGCCGAGCGCGCGTTTTTGGACGGCTGGACGGCGCTGCGCCAGGGGCGCCATCAGGTCGCCGCGGCGTACTTCACCCGCGCCGCCGAGCAGAGCGGCGGCGCGACCAGCGTCTCGCTGCAGGAAGACGCTCGCTACTGGCGCGCCGTTGCCCTGGCCCGCGCCGGTCAGCACGCGCCGGCCGTCGTCGCGCTGCGCGATTTCCTCCGCCAACATCCGCGCTCGGCGCGCGCGGGCGAGGCGACCGTGATCCTCGGCTGGCAGCTCTTGCGCGCGGGCCAGCTGGACGAAGCGCAGCGCTGTTTCGCGGCGGCGGCGAGCGACGCCCACTCGGCGATCCGCGACAACGCCCGCTCTGGACTGGCTGCCGTGGCCGCGCGACGTTAGTGCGGCAAAGCGCCCTCGGCGCTCGTGATTTGCGGTTCGGAATGGGCGGCTGAGTGTGCAGGCGATCAGCAGGTCTTGGCCAGCTCGCAGGCGCTTAGTGAGAGCGGCACACTGCGACCGAACCCGAGGCGGCGGCCAGTGACTTCTGATCGCAGGCAAACTTCGGACCGAACACCGTGCAGCTCTCGACCGTGCTGCAGAGCACTTCACAGATCTGTCCGAAGTCGTCCTTTACACACATGGAGCCGCTGGCGCAGTCGCCGTCACTTGTGCAGGGTGTGGTGCAGTAACCAGTGGGAAATGTCTGGTTGCTCAAGCACATCTTATCGCAGTCGGCGTTCGCGGTGCACGGGCCCCCCACGGCGCGGCTCGTAGGGCCGGCAGCGCTACCACAGGCAATAGTCAGGACAAAGCTAAGCAGAAGAAAGTGTCGCATCGTGCCTCCAGTTTTCTCAGGGAGACGCTGAGCCAATAACTGTTCTCAGCAATTTCTCACCTTCAAGATCACTAGTGCCCGCAGCTGCGCCGATCCTTCGCCGACTTTGTCAGCCCAATGTTGGCTACTCGCCGCCGCCCATGCACTCGCGCATCTTCTTGCGGTCGGCGCGCTGCTTCTCCCGGTCTTCGCCGTACTGCGCCCGCACACACTGGAAGACCTCTCTCATCTTCTCCTTGTCGCCGCACAGGACGTCCTTGGTCGGGGTCGCGCTGCCGTAGACCTTGGTGTTGCAGGCGGCCGTGGCCTCGGACTGGCACTTCTGCATCTTGGCGATCCGGGCCTCCGCATCCGGGCCTTCGCAGAACCGGCGGTGGCCGCCCCTGCCCTCACCATGCGGACCGGACTCCTCGTCTGCCATCGTTTCGGGGGCCTTGCTCTCTGTCACGGACTCTGGCGCCTTGCTTGCTTTGTTGCATCCGGCAAGCGCCATCACGGTCAGGCCGATCAAGAACATCCTGTTCATGAGTACTCCTCCCACCTCCATGGTAGGCCCCGTTGGCGATCGCGCGCGAGGACTTCTTTACTGTCGGCGCTGCTGCAGCTTGAAGCGGGCGCGCGGGCGGCTGACGGATGATTTAGAAGGCCGGCAGGGCGCGCTCGGGAGAGCCTGGGGAGATCATCTCGGCGGCGATGCGAGTCGCCAGGGAGGCGATGGTCAGGGTGGGGCTGTGGCCCGAGGCAGTGGGGAAGAGCGCGCCGCCGCAGGCGTACAGGTTGCCGATATCGTGAAAGCGCCCGTCGGGACGACAGACGCTGGTCTTGGGATCCTTGCCAAAGCGCAGCGTGCCGTGCAGGTGCAGGGTCGCGGGCAGCTCTCCCCCCGGTAGAAGCGCTGCGTACTTGGCGCCGGCGGCCATCATGATGTCGAGCAGCTTGGGGCCGTAGACAGCGGCGGCGGCCTGCTCGAACGGGTGGGGGGCGTAGGTCAGGCGGGCGCCGGGAGTACCGTAGATGTCACGGAGCTGCGGGTCGAGATCGACGCGGTTTTTCAGCTGCGGGGCGTCCTCGTGCACCAGCGACATGGCAAGGCCGCGATCGCGGCCGACCCCCTGGCGCATCATCGCCTTGAGCCGCGGCCCCACCGGCACGCGCAGCTGACTCCAGTACTGGATCGCTTCGCCGATCGGAGTCCCGTTGCCGCTCGTCTCGACGATGCCGCCCAGGGGGCGCAGCGGGTCGCCGGCGACGCCGCGGAAGTCGGTCATAAAGAAGGTCGAGCTGCGGCTGCGGTGGCAGTGGACGCGCTCGTTGAAGATGCCGAAGGCGACGAGCTTGGCGTGCAGCGTCAGGTTGCGGCCGACCAGGTCGCTGCTGTTGCCCAGGCCTCCGGGCGCTGACACAAGGACCATGCGGGCATCTTCGATTGCGTTGCAGGCCAGGATGTAGCGATCGGCGGTGAACAGCCGCCGGCTGCCATCGGGGAGGACGGCCTCGACGCCGGCGAGCTCGGACTGTCCGCTTTTTTGCACCAGGCGCAGCACGCGGGTCTGCGAGTGGAGCTGGCAGCTGCCGCTGAGCAGCGCCGTGCGCAGCGCACCGACCGCCGATGAGCCCTTGGCATTTATCGGACAGCCGAAGCCGCCGCACATGCCGCAGTCGCGACAGGCCGGGCGGCCGCGATAGGGACGCGAGTTGATGCAGGTCGGCGCCGGAAAGAGTGTGTAGCCGAGCTTGCGGGCGCCCTCGGCGATGAGCAGCCCGCCGTACTGCGGCACGCCGGGCGGCATGGGATAGGGCCTGCTGCGCGGCGGCTGGTTGGGGTCACTGCCGTCCAGACCCTGCACGCCGGCGGTGTACTCGACATAGGTGTAAAACGGCTCCAGCTCGGCGTAGCTGATCGGCCAGTCGGCGAAGTTGGCGTCGGGGATCGCCGGCAGCCGCGTGCCGAGCTGGAAGTCTGCCTCCGTGAAGCGCGGGAACTTCAGGTCGGAGAACGTCGAGCCGCCGCCCACTGTCTGCGGCAGCACCTCATACGTACCGACCCCGAGCCGCTCGCCGTCGGCTTCGCTCCGGCGGTAGCTGCGCGGACAGATGGGCAGCATCGGGTCGACAAGGCCCCGCCCGGACTTAATCTCATCGCCGGAAAAGTGGTTCAGCGGCCGATCGGCGCGCGGATCGTCGAGTCCCTCGAAGTAGTTGGGTCCGGCCTCCAGGATCAGCACCTTGCGGCCGTGCTGGCACAGGATGGACGCCACCGCGGAGCCGGCCGGTCCGCTGCCGATGATCAGCGCGTCGAAGCGATCGAGCGCCTTGTTGCCGATGATCGTGTCACTCATGGCGCCGTCCTCCCGCCGAGCGCGGCCACGACGAACTCGAGGTGCAAAATGGTCTCTGCGTCCATCGGGTCCGGGTCGGGACGCAGATCCCTGGTACTGATTGGGAGCTCTGGACGTTCCTGATAGCGGCCGGTCTGCTCGTTGTAGAACGAGTAGCCCTGCGGCAGCACATCGCCCTCGACGTGGATCATCTTCCAGCCGGCGAGGTCGCGGTTGCCGCCATACTCGGGAGCGCCGAACGCGGCCTCGATCACCCACTGCGTTACAAAGCTGACGAAGTCGCGCCGCAGCTTGCGCCACACATCATCGACCTCGCCGGCATCGAGCTCGGAGAGCGGCCGTCCGGCCAGCTGCCGGGCCTGCGCCAGACCCTCGCGGCATAGATCGCGGAAGCCGAGGACCGGACCCAGAAACCCGTCATTGGGGCCTCCTCCGGGCACGCCGGCCGAGCCGTAGAGCAGGAGCCGCCACGAGAGCTGCTGCTCGCGGGTAAGCGGCAGAAAGTGCCGGAAGCTGTTCTCGGGATACACGTTCGAAGGGCTCCCATCCGGAAGCGGTATGGGATTCCGATCCGAGAAGGGACCATCGGCAAGGAGCCGCGGCGGATCGTACTCCAGCGCGGTCAGCAGCGCCTCGACATACTCGACCGCGCCGAGCGCCGCGCCGCCCGGCTGATCATCGGGAGGCAGGACATAGTCGGCGAGCACCGCCAGGCTCTGGCGCTCCTGCGCGGTCAGAAAGCGCGGGACCGGCGCCAGGTCGGGCTCGGGTGCCGGCGCGTCGTGACAGCCCGGGGCCCACACCAGCGTCGCGCCGCCAACCACGGTAAGACGCACGAACTGCCGTCGCGTCAAGCGCCCCTTCTCAGAAGAAGAAGTTCCAGAGGGCAGGGTCATGAAAAGCTCCTTGTCCTTTGCGGGCTTATAGGAGCCGGGACCATGTCACCGGGGGCAGTTTGCTGTCAATCGAAACGATTTATCTGGTTTGGTTTGTCGTGTCCATGTCCGTGTCCGTGTCCGTGTCCGTGTCCGTGGCGCGGAACGGCGCGGCAGCTCGACATTAGTCGCAGGTAATTGAGGCCGCCAGGTGGTCGGTCGGGTGATGTCGGCGCGAGTAGGATGACTTATAATTCTCGTTCACGGCCGTATCATTGCCCAGCGCCGCAAGACAAAATGCCGACGCGCCGGCAAAGTAGTGACTGGCGAGCATTGGCGGGTAAGCTAGTAGTAAGCAGGTAGAAGGACGGTCCAAATGACGGCTGAAGATACATCCGCGGACAAGACCAGCCTTAAAGGCAGCCTGCTCATCGCCATGCCGACGCTGCAGGATCCGAACTTCCACCGCCGGGTCACCCTTCTTATCAGCCACAACGAGCAGGGCGCGCTCGGCATCGTGCTCGGGGCGCCCACCACGACCCCGATCCGCGAGGTCTGCGCGCAGTTCAACATAACCTGGGCGCGGCCCACCCCCACCTACGTGCGCAGCGGCGGCCCCTGCGAGGGGGGGCGGATCTGGCTGGTGCACGGCGGCGCGACGCCGCTGCCCGATGCGGTGACCATCACCCCGGGGATCCACATCGGCAGCAGTCCCCAGCTGCTGCGGACGCTGGCCGAGCGCCCCAAAGTCCAAAAAGCCCTGGGTGGTGGCCCGGCTTCTCCGAATGCCCAGGAATCCTCGAATATGGCAGATATGGCAGATATGGCAGATACGGCAAATACGGCAGCTACGGCACCGCCGGTCATGGTCTTTGGCGGCTACGCCGGCTGGGGCCCCGGTCAGCTGGAGGCCGAGCTGCAGCACAAAAGCTGGCTGCCGAGCTTCGGCGAAATCGATGCCGACCTGGTGTTCGCGACCGCGCCGGATAAGGTCTGGGAAGCGGCGCTGGCGGCGATGGCGCTTTCCCCCGGGCACATCGTCTCGGGAAGCGGCGCGAGCGCCTGAGCTGCAGAAAATGTAGATGTTGCATAATGCAGCACAATCAGGGTACTCTGAAGTTGTGAATACCAGGCAACGCATCTACCGACTCATGACCGTAAGCGCGCTCAGCATTGGCGCCGCCATCGGGGGGTGGTTGACTGCGCTGCCGACGGGCCCGGGCCGGGCCCTGGCCGCGCCGAGCAACCAGCGCCCGCCGGTTGGCGTCAAGCCGCCCGTGCTCAGCCCGCAGGCCGCCGCCACCGACGAGCCGATCCTATCGACCGGACCCGGCGGGCAGCCGGTCCGCCGCGTGGTGATCATCAGCGAGGACGGCATGCGGCCCGAGCTCATCTACCAGCAGCAGCAGAAGATGCCCTGGCACGAGCAGCTCTACCGCAACGGCTCCTACTCGTGGAAGGCGCGGACCATCCGGACCGCTTCGACGCTGCCCTCGCACGCCTCGATGCTCTCGGGCGTCGACGTGAACCTGCACGGGCTCACCTGGAACAACTGGCGGCCGACCAAGGGCTTCATCCACGTGCCGACGATCTTCAACGCCGCCGAAGAGCGCGGCATGAAGACCGCGGCGTTCGTCGGCAAGTTCAAGCTGCGGCACATCCTGCCCGCCGGCAGCGTCGGCGTCTTCGAGCGCCCCGGCTACTACTGCAAGAAGGTCAGCGACGAAGCGGCGCGCTACCTGGAGAAAGAAAAGCCGGTGCTGACGTTCGTGCACTTCCCCGACCCTGACGAGGCCGGGCACTCGGCCGGCTGGATGTCGGAGAGCCAGAAGCACGCGGCGCTGGCCGCCGATGCGTGCCTGGGGACGATCTACAAGGCGCTCGACCGCGCCGGCATGCTCGAGGACACGCTGGTGATCGTCTCGGCCGATCACGGCGGGCACAACCACAATCACTCGGGGGCGCTGGCCAGCGACCGCGAGATCCCGTGGATCGCCGCGGGCCCGCGCGTGCGCAAGGGCTACCACATCCACAGCGTGGTCTCGACGATGGATACGGCGGCGACGGCGCTCATGGTGCTCGGCCTGCAGCCGCTGACCAAGCTGACGGGCAAGCCGGTCAGCGAAATCTTCCAGTAGCGCCCTGCCCTGCCGCCGACGGACCGGCGTAGTCGGCCGGCTCCTCACAGGTAGCATCATCTAAAAATTTCTGGGCGGTTCTGCAAAGTCGCAAGCTGCGGTATGGTGCCGCCCATGCGGACGGCGCAATCGCGGCTTGGGAGTGTCAAGCGCTGGGGGACCTGGCTCTGGCTGGGACTGCTCGGCGCGGTCGTCGGGTCGGCGGCGTCGGGGCAGTCGGGCTGCGCGACGCCCGGGGCCGACCTGCCGCCGCCGGACGCGGCGCCGCCCACGGCGCCCGGCCGGACAGACCTCGGCCCGGCCGCCGCCGACCCGCCGAGCTGGCTGACCGAGGCGGCCGGCTACGAGATCTTCGTCCGCAGCTTCGCCGACAGCAACGGCGACGGACAGGG
>DAOMZC010000350.1:0-6655 GCA_035437965.1 Pseudomonadota bacterium | reverse complement strand
CGGCGGCCTGCGGTCACGACGCGTCCTCGGCCGAGCCAGCGCCCGCCGCCAGCACCCGCGCCGGCTCGGCCGCCCGCGCCAGCACCCGCGCCCCAAGCAGCAGCGCCCCGAGCAACAGCGCCACCCCATAAAGCCAGCGCTGCAGGAGCAGCGCGCACATCGCCGCGACCAGCGCCGCGGCAAACCCGCTGGCGTAAAGGCCGGTGCGGATCTCACCCGCGTGGGCGCGCGCCTGGGCGCGGCGGACCACCGGGTCCGGCTCGGCGGCCAGGGCGATCGGCCCCCAGAAGCCGGGCGGCTGGACGCGCTTGTAGAAGCGCACCAGCGTCTCGCGGCGCTCCGGCGGCGTCAGCAGCGACGCCAGCACCTGGACCACCAGGCCGACCCCGAACAGCACCGCGAACGCCTGCCAGTACGGCCGATCCTTGAGCGCCGGCAGCCCCGGCAGCGCCGCCAGCGGCGACCACCCGGCAAGCCGCGGCGGCACCCCGAACCACGCCAGGTAGGCCAGCGGAAACGAGGCAACAAACCCGAGCATCTCGGCGTACAGGTTCTGCCGCCACCACACCCAGCGCAAAAGGCCCACCGGCAGCACGAACAGCGACACCACGGAGTTCATGAAGTTGATCCAGGCGCCGTCGATGCGCACCAGCAGCAGCCACGCCCACAGGTTGCTCACCAGGGCGACCAGCAGGGTCAGAAGGCGCGCCGCGATCAGCTGCTCACGCTCGCCGGCGGCCGGGCGCACGGCGCACAGGTACACATCGCTGAGCAGGATCGAGCCGCTGAAGTTGAGCAGGCCGGCCAGCGTCGAGGTATAGCCGGCGATGATGCCGATGAGGAGCAGCCCGTAAAGGCCCGGCGGCGCGTAGCGCCCGACCAGCTCGGCCCACTGATCCGTATCCTGCCGACCCGGCGGCAGGAGGGCGACCGCGCACAGCCCGATCAGCAACAGCGGCAGGGTGCGCACGCACAGCGACAGCACCGCGTTGAGCAGCTGCCCGAAGGCGGCGTGACGCTCATCGCGCGCCGCGAGCGACTTCTGCACCACCGGGCTCTGGTGGTTGGCCGCGCCCCACAGCCCGACCAGGGCAAGGGCGCCGAGCGACCACGGATCCAGCGCGAAGGCGCCAAAGCGCGCGGCCTCGGCCGGCGGCGACAGCGGCAGCCAGGTGAGGAAGGCGCTGCCGCGGGCGCTCGCGGCCTGCAAAAGCACCGCGTCCAGGCCCCCGGTGGCCGAGATGAGCAGCGCCGCCAGCACGAGCCGCGCCGTCATGACCAGCGCGAACTGCAGCAGATCCATATAGACGACCGCGAACAGCCCCGACAGCAGCGTATAGCCGAGCGCCAGCCCGCCGAACACCGCCAGCAGCCGCGCCTGCGACCAGCCGAGCATCGGCGCCAGGCTCTGGGCAAAGCCGCGCAGCACATAGCCGATGAGCACCGCGTGCCCGACCGCGACCCCGTACACGGTCGACAAGACGCGGAACGCCCGCGCCGCCCGGCCGCCGTAGCGCACGGCGAAGAAGTACCCCGGGCTCGGCAGCGCCAGCCGCCGGTAGTAGCGCGCCCAGAAGATCCCGAGCGGCAGGCTGAGGATCGCCGACACCCAGTAGAACCTGTAGATGCCGACAAACCCGCCGACGAAGAACACATACACCCAGAACGCATCGGCGCCGTCCCCGGTGGCCACGTCCGCGATCCCGATCACCCACCACGGCAGCCGCCGGCTCGCCAGGGCGAACCCCTCGGCGCCGCGCTGGGCCCGCCGCCGCCGCCACAGCCACACGGCGAGCGTGACGCACACGGCGATATAGGCGGCGATGGCGGCCCAGTCGAGTCCGCGCAGCGCCGCCGGCCTGAGAGGTTGCATGGGCGCGACTGTGGCGCAGTTCGGCGGTCGGGCACAAGGGCGGCGCGCGCCGCGCGTAAAGCAGCGACCCGGAGCTCAGTAGCTGCGCATCTTGTCGCACGCCAGGTTGTCCCCCTGGGTGGTGCCGAGGAGCTCGGTGAAGCGGCCATAGAAGCCGATGCGATCGGTCACCTGCGCCGGGGTCGGCTGGTTGCACTCGACGCCGCCGTTGATGATGTTGACGGTCAGGCCGAAGCCGGGCAGGCGGCCGGCCGCCACGTCCGCCGCGCTCGGGGTGAAGCTGCCGATCATCACGTCGTGGCACGACGGCTTGGGAGCCTGCGCGGTCATCCAGAACCACAGGGCGGTGCGAAACGATACGGTGGGATCGCTCGCCACGAGCTCGGGCTGATGGAGCAGGTCGAGGCCGAGCGCGGCGCCCGCCTGACCGTAGTTGTAGTTGTAGCTAATCTGGATCGGGCCGCGGCCGAAGTACTTCTTTCCCGGCGTGCAGGGATACTCGGTGCTCGCGGCGCAGTAGTCGGGAAGCAGGCTCGGGTCGGTGGTCGCGCCTTCGTTGATCCAGCACAGGCCCCAGGCGTACGGGCCATCGGGGGCGGTGGCCCAGCCGCCGGTGGTCTCGTGCGCGATGTTGGCGAAGAACGCCGCCAGCTCGCGCTTCCGATCGTCCGCGGAACCCTTTTGGGCAAACTCGGGAAAGGACTTCGCCGCTTCCAGAAACGCGCTGTAGGTATAAAAGCCGCCCTGACACGGCGCGGTGCCGCGGTGCAGGAACAGCTGCTCGAACAAGGTCTGCGGGACCAGGGTCGCGAGCGCCGCGGAGCCGGCCGGCGGGCTCGGATCCGGCGGCGTGCCGTCGGCGGGAGCGGCCGGACCGCAGCCCGCAGCAAGAGGTCCGCTCAGGCAAAGTGAGAGCATCGCCATCCGGACATGCATGCTGCTGAATATCGACCCGCGTGCGGACATGGACTCCCCCGAGCGACAACGCCCGGCTTCCATCGTACCGCAGACTGGACTAGGCTGGACGAACAATCCGCATGAGCCAAGACCCCGACTACCGCGAGATCGAGCACAAGTTCATCGTCGGAGCCGAGTTCGACCTCGGCGCCTTCCGCCAGCGCGCCGGCGCGCTCGCGCCCGAGCGGACCACCGAGCTCCGCGTGGTCGATACGTACTTTGTCACCCGGCTCGGACCGGGCGTGGTGTTCCGCCACCGCTACGATGCGGAGCGGCAGGAGCTCACGGTCAAGAGCCGCGGACCGGGCGACACGGAAGTGCGGCGCGAGGTCAACCTGCGGCTTGACCAGGCGAGCGGCAGCCAGCTTGCCGCCGTCACCGCGTTCCTGCAGCCGCTCGGGGTCCTCTGGCAGGGATCGCTCGACAAGGACATCTGCGTCTTTTACTACCCGGACTGCGAGGTGGTCTACTACGACGCGCGCGCCGGGGAACGCCGGTTGTGCTGCGTCGAGTTCGAAGCCGTGGGCAGCGCCTCACTTGCGGCCGCGCGCGCCACCCTCTTGTCCTATGAGCAGCGCCTGGGCCTGGGCCACGCCGAGCGCGCGCAGGAGTCCTTGTTCGATCTGCTGCTGCGCCCCGCGATGCCCGCCGCGCTGCCGTAGCCCGCGCGAAGCGGTCGACTTTTTTCCACTGCAGCGGGCCTCAGCGCTTCGCCGCACCGGCGCCGTGGGCGGGCTTGCTGGCTGGGGGTGGCGACGAAGGCGGCTCGAAGTGCTCGATGGCGCGCTGCAGCTCGCGGGCTTCCGGACTAAGGAGCGGCGCGCTGCCCCCGGAGAGCTGATCCCAGCGGACCCGATCTTCTTCGAAGCGCCGCAGGTGTTCCTTCTCATCCTGGCTGTCGCGCGCTGTCTGCTTGCGCAGGATTTCGGTGCAGCCCTTGGAGCTCGCGATGAGCTGCTTCATCTGGACGATCTCCTGCTGCCGCGCCGCGTCCATGGCGCGCTGGTGATCGAGCGTCGTCTGCAGCTTCGCCCGCAGCTGCGCCTCCACATCGCGCCCTTTGCGCTGCTCGTCGGCGTATTTGCGCTGCGCGGCGGCGTGCTGCTCGGCCAGCTCGCGCAGCTGCTTCTCGGCCTCGTTCTTGTTCCGCCAGACCCCGAGCTGCCAGATGAACAGCACGATGCAGCTGAGCAGCGCCATCGCCAGCGAGCCGACCGCCACCTGCAGCGCCCGGCGGGTCGAGCGGACGCGCGCCGCCTCCAGGCTCACCAGCAGAAATTCCTGCTCTTCCGCGCTCACATCGTTTCGGCCCTCGGCCCAGCTGCGCGCGGTCTCAAGGCCCGCTCCGGTGAGGAGCTGCCCGGCGTGCTTGCCGGCGTCCAGCCAGCGCTGCAGCGCCTCATCGAGCAGGCGCGCCGACTCCTTGCCGTGCGCCCACGACCAGTCAAAGACGACGCTGAAGATCCGGTTGCGGACGACGAGGCACCCCTGGTGCCACCTGCAGATGCCGCTCAGCCACAGCTCGCTCTGCAGCGGATCGTTGCGATCGGCGGGAATCGACTGCCCTTCAAGGACGCGGCGGTACATCCGCAGCAGCAGGCCGCTGCTCGCGTGGGCATCGATGCGCCGCTCTGCATATTGAAGGTTGGTCTCGCTCACCCGGCCGTTCTGGAGGAACTGGCGGCGCACTACCTCCTCGACCCGCTCGGCCGGGATCGTCACGCTCTGCGCCTGCTTGCACAGCTCGGCGCAGAGCTTGTGGGTCATGTAGGGATGCCCGGAAGTCCAGCCGTAGATCGAGTCCAGCCAGTCGGCGGGATTTGGCAGCTGAGCGGCGAGCGCGGGCAGGAATCCGTCCGCCTCCTGCCGGGTGAAGTCCTCCAGCGAGATCGCGATGCCGACGTTCAGGGGCGTGCGCGCCGCGTCCACCATCAGCTCCCCGGGAGCGGCCACGCCGACGAAGCAGATGGCGATGCGGCGCAGCTCGGGGCGCTCCGGGCGGGCGTTGTGCATGGCGCGCACCACGGCGAAGAAATCATCGCAGCTGAACGGCAGGGTCAAGATGGTGTCGATCTCATCGAAGATGAAGACCACGGGGCCGGGGATGCGGCTCGGGACCTCTTCGTTGAGAAATCGCGACCACTTATAGGTGGCGGTGGACTGCGCCTCGCTGCTCCACAGCTGGTCGGTGAACTCGCGCGGCCAGCCGAGCTGGCGGCTGAGCTCCTTGATCAGGGAGAAGAACCAGCTGTCGATGTTGGCGACGCTCTTGCGCCCGCCGAGCAGGTTCAGATCGATCTGGATGCAGGTGACGCCGTCCTTGCGCAACAGCCGCGCGGCGCGGCCGCACAGGCTCGACTTGCCCATCTGGCGCGGGGCCAGGACGTGACAGATCTCACCACCGCGCAGCGCCGCGATAAGCTCGCTGTCGGCGTGCCGCTCGACGTAGACCGCCTCTTCGCGGATGCTGCCGCCGACGTGCAGGCGGGGTCCCTGGGCGCCGGGGCGGGTCATGCGAGCCGCTGGTAGAGGCTGTAGCGCACGCGGTAGGACTCGGTGGCGCCGCCGCCGCGTCCCTCTTCGCGGGTGATGAGCCCGGCGCGCTCAAGGCGCCGGCACAGTGACGGCTCGATGACGGCCGCGGGCATCTGCGCGAGGCGGCAGAACGCCTGCAGCAGCCCGGGCTGGCTCTGCAGCCGCCGCCGCAGGTGGTCGAGGTAGCCGGTGAACACGCCGCCCCGCGGATCGCCGGCGGCGCGCTCGAGCAGCGTCTTGAGGTCGGTGCGCCGCCGGTAGGCTTCGTAGAAGGCGAGGCGCGCCAGGTAGGGATGGCCGCCGACCAGCTCCTGCAGGCTGGCGAGCTCGCCGGATGTGCAGGACAGGCCGTGCAGCTTGGCCAGCGCCGTCAGCTGCCCGCGATCGAGCTCTGGAACCTGGATCACATCACCGAGGTTGAACGGCGAGCGGTGGACATCGTTGACCAGCAGCGCGGGCGCGGTCGAGATGCACAGGATAAGGTGCAGCCGCTCGAACGCGCCGCCGCTGTCGGCCCACGCCCGCAGCATGCCGAAGTACTCGTCCTGATAGGACTTCTCGGCGATCAGATCGACGTTGTCGATGGCCAGGACCAGCCGCTCGCTGACCTTTGGCAGCACGGTCCAGCACATGACATCGTTTAGCGCCTCGATCGGGCCGCTGCGCGGATTCTGGAACGCCTGCTCGACCTCTTGCGTGTCCAGCTGGAGCTCCTTGCACAGCCGCAGGGCGAACTTGTGCAGGAACGGCCCGAGCTCCTCGCGGGCGGCCTTGTCGATGATGTTCAGGTTGATCGCGGCGATGCGGTAGTCCTGCTCGCGCGCGTACTCAAGCGAGTGGTTGAGCAGCCAGGTCTTGCCGTAAAGCTCGGGGCCGAAGAAGACGACCGGCTTGTGATAGTCGAGCGCCTCGACCGCCTGCGCCTCTTCCTCGGGGCGGCCGACGTACCACTTGCGATCGAAAGGCGCCCGCGGCGGCTGCACCGTCCGCTGGCCGAGCCCCGGCACGGGCAGCGGCACCGGCGTGCTCTCGGGCGGCAGGGTAGTGAGGATCTCGGGCTCGATCTGGCGCAGGGACGCGACCAGCGCGTCCAGGTCGGCGTGCTCGAGGAGCAGGCTCTCCTTGGCGCTGCGCTCCATCCCGCTTGTGAACAGGCGGTAGGCGCGGGGAAAGTGATCCATGCAGAAGGCATCGAAGTCCGAGTCGACCACCAGCACCGCGCCCAGGGCCTGGCGGATGACCGGCGTATCGGCGCGGGTCCACGGCCGCCCCTGGGCGCTGCGCGGCGCC
>DAOMZC010000349.1:0-6660 GCA_035437965.1 Pseudomonadota bacterium | reverse complement strand
CCGGCTTTGGCACGGCGAGCGGCCCGAGCGGCGGCGCGGCGAGCCCCGGGGCCTACGGCGCGGCGGGCGGGCAGACCATGCCGTGCCCGTTCTGCAGCGAGCCGATCCTCATCGGGGCCAAGAAGTGCAAGCACTGCCACGAGTACCTCGACTTCGTCATGCGCGACCTGCGCGCCCAGCAGCAGCAGGTCAACCAGATGAGCGTCGCACTCTCGCCGGTGTCGCAGCTCCAGCAGCAGCAGCTCCAGCAGCAGCAGCAGCAGCAGCAGCTCCAGCAGTGGACCAACACCTCGGCGACGCAGGCGGCGCTGCTCAGCTTCTTTGTGCCCGGGCTTGGCCAGATGTGCAGCGGGCGGGTGCCGGCGGGCCTGTTGTGGATGATGTTCACGTGCCTGGGCTATGTGTGCTTCATCGTGCCGGGGATCGTGCTGCACATCCTGTGCGTCATCAACGCCGCCCGGCAGCCGCCGCAGCTGCGCTAGCGCGCGGGCTCAGAGCGGGTAGGACAGGGTCAGGCCGAGGACCAGGGTCAGCACGAGCACCGTCGGCAGCAGGAACAGGAACACCAGGAACGTGTAGCCCATCACGTCGCGGGCGCGCAGGCCGAGCAGGGCCAGCACGGGCAGCATCCAGAACGGCTGCACCAGGTTGGCCAGCGCCTCGCCCAGGTCGTAGACGGCGACCATCCAGCCCAGGTGCACCTTCATCTGATGGGCCGCCGTCAAGACGTACGGCGCCTCGATCAGCCACTTGCCGCCGCCCGAGGGGACGAGCACGCCGAGCAGCGCCGAGTACAGGGCGATGAGCGGCGGCAGCGTCGCCTTGGTCGAGGCGCTCACGAACACCGCGGCAATCTTCTGGTTGAGGGCGCTGGCGCTGAGCATGCCGGCGATGGCGCCGTAAAAGGGAAACTGCAGCAGCACCCCCCACACCGCCTGGGTGCCGGCGGCAAAGGCGCGCATGAGCCGCGCCGGGGTGCGGTGCAGCGCCGCCCCGAGCAGCAGCAGGGTCAGGTTGATCGTATTAAGGTGAATCGCCTCCAGCGGGCTGCGGGCGGCGCGCACATACCGCCACAGGTAGGCCGCCCCCATCGCCACGAACAGCGCGGTCAGGATCGGCGAGTGCTCCCAGCGCTCGCCCGGCCGCAGCGCGGTCCGGTCCGGCTCGCCGGGCTCCCCGGACGGCGACTCATCCTCAAGTGAGATCCCGAGCGCCGCGGCGGTGACCGCCTGCTCCCCGCGCGGGGCGGCCCGCCACATAAGGACGGTGACCAGGACGAGCTCCACCCCCACCGCCAGCAGCGACTGCCACAAGAAGATGGTCTGCGACAGCGGGATGACGCCGCTGCCCCACCGGTTCCAGGCCGGCACCGCCGCCGACCCCGCCTCGCCGCCCCAGTCGACGATGCGCCGCAGCGACTCCGACAAGGTGCCCGGGGTGGCCATCTGCAGCGCCGCCGACCCCGAGAGCCCCTGCGCCCAGATGCTGCCGAGCCCGAGGAAGCTGGCCGCCGCGAGCGCCCGGTAGTCCACCGCGGTGCCGCGGCGCTGCAGGTTCTGCGCCACCGCCCGCGCCAGCAGCGCCGAGAAGATGAGCGAGAACCCCCAGTTGAACCACGAGGTCACAAGCGCCATCAAGGTCACCCACGCCACCGCCCCGCGCGCCGTTGCCGGCACCGCCGCCAACCGATAGAGCAGCCGCTTCACCGGCGGCGCGCTGGCCACCGTGTGGCCGCAGATGATGATCATCACCATCTGCAGCGTGAACGGCAGGAGCGAGAAGAAGCCGCTCCCCCAGCCATCGATCAGCTTGCCGCACAGCTCAAGGCGCGACTGGCCGCTCGGCGCAAGCCCGAGCGCGGCGAGCAGCACGAGCCCGGTGGCGAGCAGGGCAAAGATGAGGGCATCGGGGAGGTGGCGCTCCAGCGCCGCCACGACCCGCAGCGCCAGGCGCTCCAGAAGCGAAGTACGCATGGCCCTTTATAGCAGGCCGCCCGCGTCCGCTCTTTATAACTTGGGAGCCGCGGCGCGCGCGGCTACATGCGCTTGTCGCGCAGCGGCGCGGTGAGCGCGTAGAACTGGTTCATGAACTGCACTGCGGAGTCGGTCTTTTCGATATACCCAAGCGCGTTGTGAAGCTTGGCGAGCGCGCTTAACAGCTGCGGGCTCTTTCCCGAGCAGAAGATCACTCTGATCGCGTTCTTGTTGGTCTTCCGGTTGATGAGATCCGCAAGGACTTCCCCGCTAAGGGCCGGCATCTCGACATCCAAGATGACGACGTCCGGCTGCTCCTTCAAGATGACGACGCTGGTCCCAAACGGCGAGCTGCGGGTGATGACCTGACAGCCGGCGCGTTCAAGCCACGCTGTAACGACCACAAGGTAGGCCGGGTCGTCGTCTACAACAAGGACCTTAAGGGGTCGCAGCATCGGACTCACTTTTGAAGGACACGAGGTGAAATTCTAGAGTACAGTGACCCGATGCGCAATCGCTTGTCTTGACACCCCGGGGCACCTTGGGGCCCCGGGGGAGGTCTGCGCCTGCGCCGATAGGAATCATCACCCATGTATGGCCTGGTCAACCTGGCAATCCAGGAGCTTGTCTGCTCAAAGTTCGGCGTCGAGAAGTGGCACCAAGTATGCGAGCTTGCGGAGACTCCCGGGATATCGTTTCACCGCATGCAGTCCTATCCGGACGCCCTCACCTACAAGCTCGTCGGCGGGGTCAGTCAGGTGTGCGGAATCCCGAGCGATGAGGCGCTTGTCGCGTTCGGCGAGTTCTTCGTGCTCTACACCGGCCAGAAGGGCTACGGGCACCTGTTCCAGCTGGCCGGGAGCTCGCTGTTTGAGTTCTTGCACAACTTGGACGTCCTGCACTCGCGCGTCGGCCAGAACTTCGCCGGGATGATCCCGCCGAGCTTCCAGTGCGAGGACCTGGACGATAAGTCCGTACGCCTTCACTACCATACAGAGCGTAGCGGACTGTGCCCAATGGTGCGGGGACTCCTTACCGGCCTGGGCAAGCACTTCCAGGTCGCGGTGACGATCGCCCACCCGAGCTGCGTCCGCCAGGGCAGCGAGCACTGCGAGTTCCTGGTCAGCATTCCTTGAGCGACCGTCTTAAGAGCAAGCGAACATGGGAATCACAGGTAACGTAGGTATTAGCGCCAGCGGCCTTCGCGAGGTGTTTCCGTTCTTCTTCGCGCTCGACCGCGAGCTGCGGCTCGTCGACTTCGGGCGCTCGCTCGGCAAGGTCTGCAAGGGCGCGCAGCCCGGGGCGCCGCTCGGCAGCCTGTTTACGATCTCGCGGCCGCGCCTGAAGGTCGGCTTCGAGGCGCTCGTGCGGGCGCGCGCCAACACGTTCTTCCTCGACTCGCTGAGCCACCCGATCCGCCTGCGTGGACAGCTCTACTACGAGCCGGAGTCCGAGCTCCTCCTATTTCTCGGCGCGCCGTGGTTCACCGATCTGGAGGCGCTGCGCTACACCGACCTGGCGCTGTCCGACTTTACGATACACGACCCGATCGTCGACTTCCTGTACATGGTGCAGGCGCAGTCGATCGCGCTTGCCGACGCGCAGCGGATGAGCGAGACGGTCAGCAAGCAGCGCGACGAGCTGGTCGCGGTCAACCGCCAGCTCGAGCAGGCGATGGCGGCCAAGTCACAGTTCCTCGCCAACACGAGTCACGAGCTGCGCACGCCGCTTAACGGAATCATCGGCATGGCCTCGCTGCTGACGCGGATGAAGCTGTCCAGCCAGCAGCGCCACTACGCCGACACCATCCTCAAGTCCGGGCGGACCCTGCTCACGGTCGTCAACGACATCCTGGACATCTCGAAGATCGAAGCCGGGCAGATGACGCTGGAGCAGATCGATTTCAATCTGCCGCGCCTTCTGTCCGAGACCATCGACGGCATCGCGGTGACGGCGCAGAACCGCGGCCTGGAGCTCGTCTACGTCATCGACAAGGATCTGCCGACTTTCCTCCTTGGCGACCCGACGCGCATCGGCCAGGTCCTCAATAACCTGCTCGGCAACGCGGTGAAGTTCACCAACAAGGGCGAGGTCGTCACCCGCATCACCCGCACCCCCGCTCCCGAGCCGACGATCGGCCTGCGCATCGAGGTCCGCGACACCGGCATCGGCATCGCCGCCACCGATCTGGCGCGCATCTTCAAGCCGTTCTCGCAGGCCGACGCCTCGATGTCGCGTCGCTTCGGCGGCACCGGCCTCGGGCTGTCGCTGTGCCGCGAGATCGCCAGCCTGATGGGGGGCGAGATCGGCGTGACCAGTACCGAAGGCGTCGGTAGCACGTTCTGGTTCACCGCCCGCCTGCGCGTCTCGCGCAAGGTCATGACTCCCTACATGGGAATCGCCGAGAACTTCCTGGAAAAGCGGCGCGTCCTGGTCGTCGATGATAACGCCAGTAACCGCGAGTACGTCCAGGAGCTCGTCCGCCAGTGGGGCGGGGTCTGCGACGGCGTCGAGTCGGGGGTGCAGGCGATCGAGGCCCTGCGCGCCGCGGTTGCTGCCGAGCGTCCTTATGATCTGGCGGTCCTCGACATGCTCATGCCCGGGATGTCGGGGATGGAGCTGGTGGCGGTGCTCGCCGGGGACGCGCTGTTCGACGATCTGCTGCTGGTCATGCTGAGCTCCCTGGATCCGAGCGCCCGCAAGCAGTACCCGCAGCGCAAGCGGATCAACTCCCACCTCACCAAGCCCATTCATCCGGCGGCGCTGCGCGAGAGTCTGGCCGAGCTCGTGCGCGCCCAGGCGGCCAAGGCGAGCGTCCTTCTGTCCAGCACCGCCGACGAGAGCGGCGATGCCATCGTCCCCCTGGAGCTGCGTCCTGAGGCGCCGGTGTCCGAGCAGCGCGTCCTGGTGGTCGATGACAACCCGGTGAACCTCGAGGTCGCGGCGCAGATGCTGGAGACGCTCGGCTACCGCTCGGACATGGCGACCAACGGCGCCGAGGCGCTGCAGGCGATCGAGCAGAAGCCCTACGCGCTGGTGCTGATGGACCTGCAGATGCCGGTGATGTCCGGCTATGAGGCCACCGCGGTCATCCGCGCTCGCGAGGGCCAAAGCCGTCACACCCCGATCATCGCGATGACCGCGCACGCCATGCTCGCCGATCGCCAGCGCGCCCTGGACGAGGGGATGGACGACTACATCTCCAAGCCGATCGAGGTCGAGACGCTGGCCGCGCTGCTCGGGCAGTGGCTGCCCGGCGGCGCTGGCCCGGTGGGTGAGCGCGCCCAGGACGCGGCGGGCGCGGTCGGCGAGGCGGATCCCGACCTCATCGACCGCAGCGCGCTCGATCAGCTGCGCAAGTTTCAGGCCGCCGGCGGCGAGGATCTGGTGGCCAAGGTGGTGCGCACCTTCTTGAGTGATCTCGGCGAGCGCACCCAGGCCGCGCGCACCGCCGCCGGGCAGCGCGACGGGCGCGCGCTCGGCCGCATCGGCCACGCGCTGAAGTCGAGCAGCAAGCTGGTCGGGGCGCGCAGCTTCTCCGCCCTGTGCGCCGAGCTGGAGACCCGCGCCGAGGCCAGCGAGCGCGCCGAGCTCGACGAGCTGGTCGAGCGGTTCCTGCACGGCAGCGCCCAGGTGCAGGCCGCCCTGCGCAGCACGCTCGGCGATGAGCCGGGCAAAAAGGCCGCCCCGGCGAGCGCCCTCCCCGAGCAGCGCAGCACCACCGGCAGCCAGTTCTTCGCCGACCTGCTGCACGAGGCCAGCCAGCACCCGGCGCTGCACCACCCGCTGCTCGGGCGGCTGGGCAGCGAGCCGCTGTCGCGCGAGCAGCTTGCCGCCTTCGCCGTCCAGCACTACTTGTATACGCGCAACCGCGACCGCGATCTCGGCGCGGTGCTGAGCAGCATTCCCGATGAAGACGTCCGCAGCGTGCTCATCGCCAGTATGTACGAAGAGCTCGGGGAGTCGCGGCGCGGCCCCGAGCGGCTGTCGGTCCAGCTGCTGCGCGCGCGCCGGATCACCGCCGAGCAGCTCGCCGCCGCCTACGCCGAGCTGGCCGCCACCGACAGCGATGACGACGTGGCCGCGGTCCTCCTGCACAAGGGCCACCTGAGCCCGCAGGTGCTGGGCGACTTCCGCGCCATGGCGGCGCAGCGCTCACGCGAGCAGTCGCGGCCCGCCCTTCTGCGCAGCTTCCTGCGCGCGGTGGGCGTTGGCCCGAGCGAGCTCGCGAGCTACGACCCGCTGCCCGAGGTCGCGCAGGGCATCGATGACTACCAGAAGCTGTGCCGCAGCGCCTCGTGGCAGGAAGCGCTGTCGGCCATCGCGATGGGCGCCGAGTGGCTGCTGCCGCGCCTGTATCCGCTGCTGCTAAAGGGAATCGAGCGCAGCGCGCTGTTCCAGCGCAAGGACTGGGCGTACTTCGCGCTGCAGGTCGAGCAGAGCGAGGGCCTGGGCGCGCGGGTCATCAAGGCGCTGACTCCCTACGCCGACTCGGGCGAGAGCCGCCGCCGCATCGCCACCGGGGTACGGCGCGCGCTCGCGGCGCGGCAGAGCTTCTATGATGGTCTGGAACGACTCATCTTCCGCGCGACGCCGCTCTGATTCCAGCTCCCAAAAGAAGCTCACAGCGAAGCCATGCAGGACCCAGCAGTATGGCTCGAAGCGAAGCTGCGCCCAGCCCAGACAT
>DAOMZC010000348.1:0-6685 GCA_035437965.1 Pseudomonadota bacterium | reverse complement strand
GGCTGGCCGGGCGGCCCCGGCTTAGATGAAGGCGGTGCCGGAAGTCCCCCGGAAGGAGGGCCTTTGCCGTCCGCACCGCTGCCCTTGCCGCTGCTTTGCACTCTCGCCTAGTGATAAGGCATTGCCACGCTCCTGTCGAGCCGAGCGCGCCTTCAGCGACTCGTGCTCGCGCCGGGCCTCGACAGAGCTTGCTGCCCGGCGCCGCGGCGGCTACTTACCGGGCTCTTTTTCTTCGGGGTAGCCGGCCGACAGATCCTCGAGTGAGAACTTGCGGCTCTGCTCGGTCGAGAGCTCGTCTTCCTCGTCGGTGAAGCCCTCCAGCGAGTCGCGGTCGTCGAGGACCTGGGCCGCCGCCGGCCCCTGGGCGGCTTCGATCTTGCCGGCCACCGTGGTCGCCTGCCGCCGCAGCTGCAGGTTCATCCAGGCGACGAAGCGCACCGGGTGGTAGTGCCAGACGACGAAGTCCTTGGGCAAAAGGACCTTCTCGGCCACCTCCTCGGTGTACCAGAGGGTGGGCAGGATCTGGTCGCGGAACACCCGCTGCCGCGCCGCCGGCTTGAGGATGCGGAAGTCCTTGCTGTTCAGCAGCTGCTCCTGGTAGTCGTCGGCCGCCCCCCACTCGGACTGGTAGCGCACCGCGAGCTTGCGCAGCTCGGCCCGCGCCTCGTCGTGCTGGAAGAACTCGCGCAGCTCTTTTTCGTTGAGGATGCCGTCGCCGCGGCCCTTGGGCAGGTCGATCGCGGCGACGATTTCGTTGACGTTGCAGAAGTGGCCCGAGCCCTTGGCGTCGACCGACTTGAAGTAGCCCGGCTCGAGCTTGGCGCCGATGTCGTCGGGGGACATGACCTCGACGTGGATCTGGCCCTCGAAGTTGCCCGGCGGGCCGGCGTGGCCGACGTGGCCGATCACCTCGCCGCCGGCGACATCGACGTCGGGGAAGGCGACCTGGCCGGAGGTCACCTGGGCCCAGAAGGGCTTCTTGTCGGCCTCCTGGTACCACGGCGTGCGCGGCCCCTTGGGGTCCTCGCGGTCGAGGTGGTAGTACAGGATGTAGAAGATGGTCTCGATGCCGGCGAGCCGGAAGTAGTGCCGCATGAGCACGAAGTTCGTCGACCCGATCGGCGCGTCGTCGCCCTGGCGCATGGCGACGATGCGGCCGGGGAACGGGGTGAACACCGGGGTCCCCTCGGGCAGGCTCAGGTGGATGCCGCCGTGCCACAGCCGGGTGCGCCCGAACGGTCCGACGGGGTAGTAGCCGCCCATCGAGTCGGCCTCGTTGGCGCTGATGAGGACCTGGCCCTGCTGCTCGGCGAAGGCGGGGTTCTCGGCGATCTCGGGGGCCTTGGGGCACTCGTTGGTCTTGTCGAGGCAGACAAACCAGGTGGCGCTCGCCCGGATCTGCTGGGTGAACCACTTGAAGTTGAAGCTGCCGGGGTCCCACTTGTTGTTGGTGACGTGGTAGTGGCCGATGTAGCCGGCGAAGGCGCGCGGGTCGGCCATCCAGGTGGTGAGCGGCGCGCCGTTCCACTCGGGGAAGACCTGCGGCAGGTTGGGCAAAAGGCGCGAAAGGGCCTTGCCGAGGGCGACCATCGCGCCATATTGCCCCGGGGTGTACGCCCACATGCGGTAGCGCGAGTTGTGGACGACCACTTCATCGATGTTGCGGTCGAAGCCGAACTTGCGGCGGTAGAAGTCGGGTCCGTCGAGGTCGACGACGCCGCGGTTGCACAGCTCGACGCCGACGCTGATCTCGTTGACGCCGGTGGCGTGGAAGGCGCCGTCGGCCAGGTCGAGCGTCTGGTAGATCGTGCCGTCGTTGTCGATGAGGAAGTGGACCGACAGGCCGCGCTCGTCGTGCAGGACGTGGAAGCAGTCGGCCGAGGTGGCGCAGCCGTCGTGGTGGACGACGAACTGGCGGATGATCTCCTGCAGGCGGCGCAGGTCGCGGCTGCCGCCCATCAGGCGCCGCTCGCGGTAGCGCAGCGGCGAGCGGCCCAGGCCCTTGGCCGGCGCGAACGGCAGCGCGCCCGGCGGAGCGCCGTCCTTGCCCTTGAGGCAGCGCTGCCAGTAGGCGCTGAAGGCGGGGTTGTCGGTGTAGTTCACCACCCGCCAGCCGATGTTGTAGAGGCGGTTGCAGACCACGATGTTCCCCGAGGCCTGCACGTTCTGCGGCGGATGCTTGGTCGTCATGCTGCCCCCGCCCGCGCGCGGTCGGCGCGGGACTTCGCCCCTAGGATAGCGAATCTCGCGCCGCGCTTCCGGCGGCCTTCCCTTATGGGCTCGGTCATGGCTTAGTCATCTGGCTAGTCATCTAGGCGGAACTTCAGCTGCGTTCCATCGCCGAGGCGCACCAGATCGCCATCGGTCAGGCGCGCCGCGCCGCTTACCCGGCGGTCGTTGATGAACGAGCCGGCGGGGCTGCCGAAATCGACCAGGGTGAAGCCGGCGTCGTCGCGGCGCAGCTCGCAGTGGGTGGGGGCGACGGTCGGATCGCCGCTCACCGTGAAGCAGCCCGGCCCGCTGACCGCCGAGCCGAGGCGCAAGGCCGCCTCGACCTTGATCCGCTGGCCCCCGAGAGCGCCGATGCCGATGAGGGTCGCTGTGTACACGCGGTTGCCGGCGCGCTCGGCGTAGCCCACCGCGACCACCCCGGGAGTCGGCCCGCCCGCGGCCGGGTAGCCGCCACCGTAGCCAGCGGGCGGCAGCGTTCCCGGCGGGTAGCCCGCAGCGGGCGGCAGCGTCCCGGGCGGATATCCGGCACCGGGCGGCAGCGTCCCCGGCGGGTAGCCACCGGCATAACCACCGGCGCCGGGAGGGACCGGATAGCCGGCCGGCGGCGCCCCCGGGACCAGGCCGAGCTTGCGGCTGCGCCGATTCAGCAGCCACAGCGCCCCCTGCGCCAGCCCCCACAGCCCGAGCAGCGACAGCACCACCCCGAGCACCCACTTCCACCACCGGCTCGGCGGCGGCGCCGGCGTCCCGCCCGACAGGGTGAGCGGCGCCGACCGCAGCTCGCCGCACTGCAGGGTGAACATCGCCCCCGCCAGCGTCTCGGCGCTGAGCTTCTTGGCCGGGAACTGCAGCACCCCGGTCTTGTTCAGCTCCTCGGCGAGGTTCTGAAACTGCTCCTTCAGGCCGTCGTCCTTCTGCGCCCAGCGGAACGTCCCGGCGCTGCGCTTGGCGAGCTCGCCCAGGTTGAGCAGCGGCCCGCGATCATCGCGCGGCGAGAACGCCACCGGAAACAGCGGGACGTTGCTCTGCTTGAGCAGGTCGCCGACGCGCTTGAAGCTCTTGCGGTCCATGAGGGCGTTGAGCCCGTCGGACAGCACGACAATCACGCGGCGCGGCGGCAGGTGCGGCTTGTCACCCTTGTCCTTGTCCTTGACCGCGCCCGGCGGCAGCTTGTTCAGCGAGACCAGGCCGGCGGTCAGCGCGTCGAGCAGCTTCACCTCGCCCTGATCGTCGGGGTTGATGTCGTCGAGCTGCTGGCTCACCGCGGGCGCCGGCAGGAAGGTCGGCGACGGCTCGATCTCGGTGCCGAACTGGATGAGCTTTACCCGGGCGCGCGGCACCGCCTCCAGGAACTCCTGCAGAGCTTCCTTGATCTTGTCGAACGCCGGGGCATAAAGCGCCGAGATCTCGACCGCCAGGATCATGTAGAGGTCCTGGCCGCTGCGCTCGAACAGGTCGAGTCGCTCGGCCCGGCCGCCGCTCTTGTTGCCGATGAGCAGGCGGAAGTTCTTGGCCGCCTGATCGCTGCTGACCAGGCCCTCCAGCTCGATGAGACCGCCTGTCGCCTTGATGACGCCGCTGTGGTCGAGCGCCGACAGGTCGACGTTCTCCAGCCGGCAGCGCGGCTTGCTCGCCCGCGCCCCAGGGAGCGAGCCCAGTAACCACAGCATCGCCATGAGCAGTGCTGTGGGTCCTGGCCGCATGGCACGGGCAAAGGTCATCCCTTTGCATCGTAGCCCATGCGCCCGGCTTGGGGAACCGGCTGTCGCGCTGAGCTTTCGGCAAATTTCGGCAAAAAAAAGGCCCGGTAGCTTTTAAGTTACCGGGCCGGGCGCTGCTTCAAGTTGCCTGTTGTGCGGGAGGAGGGAGTTGAACCCTCACGAGTTTTACCTCACAGGATCCTGAATCCTGCGCGTCTGCCAATTCCGCCACTCTCGCGTGCTGCCTGGCTTTTCACCGGCAGGTCCTTGTTAGGTACTTCAGCGCCCTACCCCCTGTCAACGGTAATTCTGCCGGGCCGTAAATAATTTTGCGACCGGGTGAACCTTTGGGCGTCTCCAGGGTTGAGTAAGGACTTTGCCAGGGAATTTACGGGGGGACACTTGAGAGGGCCAGGGCTAAGGACGCTTCAGGTTGCCATGGCGGCGGATGAGATCGGCGACCTCGCGCACCGCCCCGCTGCCGCCGGGCCGGCGGGTGACGTAGTGGACGGCGGCGCGGACCTCGGGCACCGCATCGGGCACCGTGGCGGCGAAGCCGACGGCGGCGAGCAGCGGCAGGTCCGTCACCTCGTCGCCGATGAACGCCGCCTCGTCCGCGGTCAGCCCGAGCTCGGCGAGCAGCGCCGCAAAGCGCTCGAGCTTGGCGGTCAGGCCGAAGTAGGCGTGCTCGATGCGCAGCGAGGCCGCCCGCGCCCGCCCCGACAAGAGGCCCCCCTCGGACAGGATCGCCACCTGCCCGCCCGCCTGCTGCAGGAGCTTGATGCCCACCCCGTCGCGCACCGAGAAGCGCTGCGTCCACCGCGCCTCGGGGGCCACGGCCTGCCAGTCGGCGCCGCCGGCAAAGTACAGGTGCCCATCGCTGAGCACGCCGTCCACGTCCAGGCACAAGAGGCGTATCCGGCCAAGCCGCGCCACGAGCTCACTGGCGAGCTCTACATCCATTACGTCCATGCGCAGTTCCTACCACGCGGGAGCCAACTTTCGGCAAAGGAACCGGGAATAGAGCTCGCCACCTTGTTGTTTGAGGCCATCACGATTGTTCCCCTGGGCGTACGGTCGAGAACCGGGGCGCCCCAAAGAAGCCCGGTTGTGCTAGATAGGCGCGAGCGCCCGATGCCTGCCGCCGCGGCCGTCTCCGTCCCACTGGACCCCCATGAACCTATCCAATGAGAATCCGTCCTCCGCCGGCGCTACGCCGGGGGCTGCACCGCCGGTCATCGACATCCGGGAGCTGAGCAAGGTCTACGCCACCGGCGATGTCGAGGTCCACGCGCTGCGCAGCGTCGGCCTTACCATCAAGCGCGGCGAGATGGTCGCCATCATGGGCCAGAGCGGCTCGGGCAAGTCGACCCTTATGAACATCATCGGGACCCTCGACCGGCCCAGCTCGGGGAGCTACAGGCTCGACGGGGTCAAGGTCGAAGACCTGTCCGAGACCGAGCTCGCCCGGCTGCGCAACCAGAAGATTGGCTTTGTGTTCCAGTCGTTCAACCTCTTGGCCCGCCACACAGCGGTGGCCAACGTCGAGGTGCCGCTCATCTACGGCCGCATCGGCAAGGCCGAGCGCCGGCAGCGGGCGATCGAAGCGCTCGACCGGGTGGGCCTTCGCGATCGCATGGATCACCACCCGAACCAGCTGTCGGGCGGCCAGCAGCAGCGGGTCGCCATCGCGCGCGCCATCGTCACCGCCCCGGTGCTGCTGCTCGCCGACGAGCCGACCGGGGCCCTGGATACCGAGATGACCTCCCAGATCATGGAGCTTTTCTGTGAACTCCACCGCTCGGGCATGACCGTAGTGCTGGTCACGCACGAGCCCGACGTCGCCGCCTACGCCCAGCGCGTGGTCCGCTTCCGCGACGGTCGCATCGTCGCCGACGAGCAGCAGCCGGAGAGAGACCATGGCCGCTAGACGCGCGTCGCGGCGCCTCCCGCTCTTGTTCCTTTGTCTGCTCGGCGCAGTCCCGGTGGCCGGCCCGCGCCGCGCCCGCGCCGAGACGCCGACCGCCCGCAGCCTGAGCCTCGCCGAGGCCATCGACCTGGCGCTGCGCACCGATCCGCAGGTCCAGTCGGCGCAGGCCACCGCCGAGCGCGGCGAGCTGGGGGTGCTGCGGGCGCAGCTCGATCGCTTCTCACTCAAGGTCGATACGTTCATCACCGAGCAGTACCGGGTCAGCAACCTCGGCGGCTCGCCGAGCGCCGCGGCGTGCGGCACCGCGCTGCCCACCGGTCCGCTGCTCGGCGGCAACCTGTACGCGCCGCTGCAGCTGTTGTCGGTGGCGGGCGGGGCGCTGGGCAGCCCGACCGAGGCCGAGTGCGCCGCGGCGGCCGGGCAGTACATCCCGCCCTCGACGGTGCAGAGCGCGGCGCTCGGTCAGTTCAACGTCTCGGCGGACCTGCGGGTGCCGCTGTTCAGCGGCTTCCGGGTCACCGCCAACGTCGCCCGCGCCAAGCTGCAGCGCGACGCGTCATCGGCGGCGGTGCGGCAGTCGCAGCGCGCGGTGGCGGTGGACATGCTGCGCGCCTATTGGAACACCCGCCGCATCGAGCTGCAGCAGCTGGTCTCCGAGCAGGCGATCCTGCGCTTCGACGAGGCGGTCAAGATCGTCAACTCGCGGGTGCGCAACGGCCTGGCCGCCGGCGTCGATCTGAACCGCATCGAGTCGCGGCGCCTCACCGAGATCGCCCGCCGCGCCGATCTGGCCGGCGCCGCCGCCGAGTCGCGGGCGCAGCTG
>DAOMZC010000347.1:0-6704 GCA_035437965.1 Pseudomonadota bacterium | reverse complement strand
GAAGCTCCTGTACCGCGAGGGCGGCCAGACCGTCGCGCTCGGCAACTCGCTCATCCTCCTCCCGGTCGGCCGCGCCGTGGGCGGCACCACCGTCATAAACTCCGGCACCTGCTACCGCATGCCCACCCGCGTCTATGGCGAGTGGCAGGAGCAGCACGGCCTGTACGACTACACCCCCGAGTCCCTCGCCGAGCACTACGAGCGCGTCGAGCAGACCCTGGGCGTCTCGCAGGCCGCCAGCCACCTGCTCGGCGGCGGCGCCAACGCCGTGGCCCGCGGCTGCGAGGCGCTCGGGTACGAGCACGCGCCGCTGCGCCGCAACGCCCCCGACTGCGACGGCCAGGGCGTGTGCTGCTTTGGCTGCCCGACCGACGCCAAGCGCTCGACCAACGTGAGCTTCGTGCCCATGGCGCTGCAGGCCGGCGCCAGCCTGCTCACCGGGGCGCGCGCCGAGCGCCTGCTGATCGAGGGCGGCCGGGTGACCGGCGTCCACGTCAACACCAAGGGGCCGGCGGGCGGCGGCTTCACCGTGCGCGCGCGGGCGGTCATCGTCGCCTGCGGCGCGCTCATGACCCCGGTCTTCCTGCTGAGCGATCCGGCGGCCCGGCGGGCGCTCGGCCGCTCGCGGACGCTCGGTGAGAACCTGACGATCCACCCGGCGGCGCACGTGTTGGCGATGCACCACGAGCCGGTGCGCTCGTTTACCAAGATCCCCCAGGGCTACGCCATCGAGGAGTTCCACCGCGAGGGCCTGCTGATGGAGGGGGTGTTCCTGCCGCTCGACCTGATGGCGGCCAGCCTGACGCTGCTCGGCCCCGAGTACATGCACGCCATGGCCGCCTACGACCGCCTGAGCATCTTCGGCTTCGTCGTCGAGGACACCGGGCGCGGCTCGGTCCGCCCGGGACCCGGCGGGCGGCCGCTCATCCGCTACGACGTGCACGACAACGACGTGGCGCGGCTGCGGCGCGGCGTCGACATCATCTCGCGCGTGTACCAGGCGGCCGGGGGTGTCGAGCGGATCTACACCGGGGTCCGCGGCCACCAGATCATACGCGGTCCGGAGGACCTGAGCCGCCTGCGCCGGGCCCGGCTCACCGCCCGCGATTTCGAGCTCTCCGCCTACCACCCGCTCGGCACCGCCCGCATGGGGGCGGATCGCCGCCACAGCCTCGTCGGTCCGGATCTACAGGCCCACGATCTGCCCGGGCTGTACGTGTGCGATGGCAGCGTACTGCCGACCTCCCCGGCGGTAAACCCGCAGCTGACGATCATGGCGGTCGCCCGCCGCGCCGCCCGCGCCCTCGCCGACAAGCTCGCCTGAAGTCTCCTACATCCAGCCCAGGCCGGCCCGCGATCACTGCCCGCCGGCCTGGCCCTCAGCCCCAGAGCTTTTCATTATCTGTAATACAGCAATCAAAATTTTGTTCGACTAGTGATATAGTTACGTGCCATGACGGTCTCATCCCATCGCGTGCTGGTCGTCGACGACTCCCCCACCATGAGAGCTTTTGTAATGGCGGCCCTGGAGTCCGACGGCTTCGAGGTCACCGCCGCCAAGAGCGGGTTCGAGGCGCTCAAGATCCTCCCCGGAGCGTCTTTCCACCTCATTGTCACCGACGTGAACATGCCGGACATCAACGGCCTGGAGCTGGTGCGCTTCGTGCGCCAGAGCCAGAATCACAAAAATACGCCGCTCATCATCATCAGTACCGACGGTCGCGACAAGGATCGTGACCGCGGCATGAGCCTGGGCGCCTCGGCGTACCTGGTAAAGCCGTTCAAGCCCGAGGCCCTGCTCGAGCTGGCGCGCAAGGTCATGGCACCCGGGGCGAACATCGCCCCGCTGATGGTGTCGCCAGCGCCGAAGAAACACTGAGCGGCCAAGCCGACTGTTCAGGGTAGACGCAGCGCATGGCCGAGCAAGGCAGCGATAAGGTCCGCGACGAGTTCCTGTCTGAGTCCCAGGAGATCGTCGAGCAGCTCAATCGAGATCTGCTCGCGATCGCCCAGGCCAGCCAGACTCGCGATCCGGGCGGCGAGGGGATGCGGGTTGATCCGGACCTGATCAACAGCGCGTTCCGCGCCGTGCACTCGCTGAAGGGCCTGGCCGGGCTGTCGGGCGTCGAGCAGATGATGCACCTGTCGCATCACCTGGAGAACCTCCTGGACTCGCTGCGCCTCGGCAAGGTCCCGCTCACCCCGGCGGCCCTCGACCTGCTCTTCGAGGCGATCGAGCACTACCAGCTGATCAGCGCCGAGGTCGCCGAGCACGGGCTGCACGCCGCCAACGGCCCGAGCGCGCTCATCGACGACTTCGTCACCCGGGTCAACGAGGCGGCGGCGGCGAGCGGCATGTTCGCCAAGCCGACCACGACCCAGGTGCACAAGAAGCCCGCGGCGCCGGTGCCCGAGCCGACCTACGGCGACTTCGAGCTCGACGCCGGCATGGTCTCGGCGCTCACCGAGTACGAAGAGCACCGCCTGCGCGAGAACATCCGCACCGGCCGCAACCTGTACCGCATCATCGGCTCGTTCCCGCTCTTGTCGATCGACGTCGAGCTGGAGAACCTCAAGGGCAACCTCAAGCCGGTCGGCGAGGTCATCGCGATCATCCCCGGGACCGGCACCTCGGACCCCGAGCGCATCGACCTGGAGGTCATCCTCGGCTCGTCGCACTCGGCGCAGGCGATCACCGGCGCCATCGGGTCGTCGTCGTCGGCGCGGGTCATCCCGGTGCCGCGCCAGAAGCCGGCCAACCTGCCGCCGAGCCAGGTCGAGCACACCGGGCAGATCTCGATCGGCCACAAGCCGTCGCACGCCACCGGACCGGGTGTCCACTCGCACAGCAGCCATCCGCACCGCGACGGCACCTACCACCCCGGGCCGGGCCCGGCGAGCGCCTCGATCGCCGCCGGTGGTCACTCGGGCCCCGGGCACGCCGCGGCGGCACCGGCTGGACCTTCGGGGCCGGGCGGCGGCGATGGCGACGGCGACCGCGGCGACGCGGCGCAGACCCTGAAGAGCGTCTCGCAGACGGTGCGCGTCGACATCCGCAAGCTCGACGTGCTGATGAACATCGTCGGCGAGCTGGCGCTGACCCGCTCGGGCATCCAGGTCGTCCACGACGAGCTGCGCCGCGACCGGGTGCGCGCCGAGCTCGCCCGCGCCCTGCAGGACGAGCTGCGCGCGCTGTCGCGCAAGCTCGACGATCTGCAGGCCGGCATCCTGTCGGTGCGCATGGTGCCCCTGTCGCAGGTCTTCGACAAGCTGTCGCGGGTCGTCCGCCGCATGTCGCGCGAGGCGGTGGGCAAGGAGATCATGTTCGTGGTCTCCGGCGGTGACACCAAGCTCGACAAGCTGATCGTCGAGGAGCTGTCGGATCCGCTGATGCACCTGATCCGCAACGCCATCGACCACGGCATCGAGCCGCAGCAGACCCGCCTTTCGCGCGGCAAGCCGGCCGCCGGCACCGTCGCCATCACCGCCGAGCAGCGCGGCAACCACGTCGTCATCGAGGTCGAGGACGACGGCAACGGCATCGACACCCAGGCGCTGGTCGCCCGCGCCATCGCCAAGGGCCAGATCTCCGAGGACCAGGCGCGCGACATGACGCGCCACGAGATGTACGAGCTGATGTTCCTGCCCGGCCTGTCGACGCGCGCCGTCGCCGACGAGACCTCGGGCCGCGGCGTCGGCATGGACGTGGTGCGCACCAACATCGCCCGCATGGCCGGCATGATCGAGATCGACTCCGAGCCCGGCCACGGCACGCGCATGATCATCACGCTGCCCATCACCCTCGCCATCATCCAGGCGCTGGTCATCCGCTCGGCCGGGCGCACCTATGCCATCCCGCTCAACTCGGTGATGGAGAGCCTGATGCTCGACTACAGCCAGATCCGCACCATTGAGCGGCGCGAGGTCATCACCCTGCGCGATCAGACGCTGCCGCTGGTGCGCCTGGACGACATCTTCGGCCTGCAGCGGCCGGTCGACATGCCCATGCCAAACCGCGGCTACGTCGTCGTGGTCGCCCTGGCGCAGCACCGGCTGGGGCTTCTGGTCGACGATCTTTTGGGCCAGCAGGACATCGTCATCAAGTCGCTCGGCAAGACCCTGCAGGGCATCCCGGGGATCGCCGGGGCGACCGAGCTCGGCGGCCAGCAGACGGCGCTGGTGCTCGACGTGCGGGCGGTCGCCGAAGAGGCGATGCCGCGCATCACGGAGGCCGCCTGATGGCCGGCGGAGCGTCCATGCCGGCCGGGGGCGGCGGCCACTCGCGCGCCGTGTCGCAGGAGCTGCGCCTGCAGCGCGACGTCCTGACCTTCGCGATCTCCGACGAGGAGTACGCGATCGGCATCGAGCACATCCGCGAGATCATCAAATACCGCCCGATCACCGAGGTGCCGCGGGTGCCGGCGTTCGTCGCCGGGATCATCGCCGTGCGCGGCCTGGTGATGCCGGTGCTCGACCTGCGCCTGCGCCTGCGCCTGCGCGCCGCGCCGCTCGCCCAGAAGGCGCGCATCCTGGTCATCAGCCGCCCGGCGAGCCAGGGCGACCTGGGGGGCGAGGAGGAGCGCGAGCGGTTCGGCCTCATCGTCGACCGCGTCAACGAGGTGGTGCGCATCCAAGAGCAGGACATCGAGCAGCCGACGGTGCTGTCCGGCCACGAGTCGGACTTTATCGAGGGCATCGGCCGCCTGCGCAAGGAAGAAGAGGACCTGCCGCGCGTCCCGGCGCCGATGCGCATGAGCCCGGGCCTCATGGCCGCCGAGCCGCAGCGCATCATCATCCTGCTGGATCTATCGCGGGTGCTCAGCTTCGAGCACGCCGGCTCGGGGAGGAACCAGTGAGCCGCGTGCGCGCCAGCCACCGCCCCTACCTCAGCAAGGATCGCGAGCGCGAAAAGGCCCGCGACGAGCTCGTGCAGCTCTGCGGCTTCCGCATCGGCGACGAGGAGTACGCCCTCGACATCATGCGGATCAAAGAGATCATCAACCCGCTGCCGATCACCCGCGTGCCCAAGGCGGCGACGTTCATCGAGGGCGTGGTCGAGCTGCGCGGCGTGATCCTGCCGGTCGTCGACATGCGCAAGCGCTTCGACGCGCCGCCGCTCGGCCCCGAGGAGCTCGCCGACTACGCGATCCGGCGGGCCCGCAAGTACCTGATTGTCCCGGTCGAGGGGCGCCTGGTCGGGCTCATCGTCGACCGCGTCTCCGACGTGCTGCGCGTCTCGCGGGAGGCCATCCGGCCGCCGCCGCTGCTCACCCAGAACGAGCGCGCCCGTTACTTTGCCGGTGTGTGTCACCATCGTGGACGAATCCTCATGGTGCTCGACCTCGACGCCATCCTCTCGTCCACTGAAAAGATCAGCTTGGCGGGGCTCAACCAGGCCGCCAAGGGAGCACCCTAATGATTGAGTACGTAACTGCTGCAGACCTGGCCGCTATCATGACGATCTTCCGCGAGGGCGATGAGGAAGCCCGGCTCACCGCCATCCGCCGGCTGGCCCACCAGCCGGAGAGCCCCGAGGACCGCGAGGCGGTGCTGGAGACCCTCATCGAGGTCATGGGCGACGACAGCTGGCAGGTGCGCAAGGAGGCCGTCGCGGCCGTGCTCAGCTGGACCGACGCCGAGCTCCTCGCCGAGCGGCTGGTCGACGCGATGAGCGAGCCCGAGGACATCGGCCGCCGCAACGCCGTCATCGAGGCGGTGATGAAGCTCGGGGCGGTGACCATCGATCCGCTGCTGCGCGCCCTCGGCAAGAAGCCCGACTACCGCAAGGTCCTGGTCGACGTGCTGGGGACGTTCGGCGACACCCGCGTCATCAATGCCCTGGGCGAGTCGCTGCTCGACGAAGACGCCAACGTGCGCGCCGCCGCCATGGAGCAGCTGGCGTCGTTCCAGAGCCACGAGGTGGTGCCGGCGCTGCGCCAGGCCCTGCGCAGCCAGGACCTGCTGGTGGTGCTGGCGGCGCTGGACGGCCTGAACCGGCAGCGGGTGGTCATCCCGGTCGACGAGCTTTTGCACATGTCCGAGCAGACGGTGCTGCGCCCGGCGCTGATGACCGCGCTCGGGCACAGCCAGGACGCCGCGGCGATCCCGGCCCTGGTCGCGGGCCTGGTCGAGAAGGCGCGCGGGGCCCGCGAGGCGGCGCTGGTCGGCCTTTACCGGCTGTACAACAGCCTCGATAGCAGCGGCCAGCGCAAGATCGAAGAGGCGGCGCAGAAGCTCGACGAGGTCGCGGTGCGCTCGTCGCTGCGCGCGCTGATGGAGGCGACCCCGCCGGTGCGCCAGGCGACCGCCGCGCTCATCGGCTGGACCGGCCGGCGCGAGATGCTGCGCCCGCTGCTGCTGGGCCTGGGCGACGTCGACGCCAGCGTGGTCGAGGCGACCGGCCGCGCGATCCTGCAGATGGGCGAGCCGGCGCTCGGCGCCCTGCTGGAGCTCGTGCCGACGCTCGACGCCCGCAGCCGCGGCAGCGTGTTCCGCTTCTTCCTGCGCCACAACAGCGCCGTCAGCGCCCTGCCGGTGGCCCTGCGCGAGCGCCTCGCCGGGCTGCTCCTGCAGGGGCTCAGCGACAAGAACCCACAGACCGCCGCCGCCGCCGCCGCCGCGCTGCCGCTGCACGCGACGCCGACCCAGCTCGCCGCCCTGCGCGAGCTCGCCCAGCAGACCGGTCCCGCCGCCGACCTCGCGCG
>DAOMZC010000346.1:0-6735 GCA_035437965.1 Pseudomonadota bacterium | reverse complement strand
CGCCGCCCGAGAGGATCTTGCCCGACGGCGGCACCACCGTGTTGTAGGCGCGCGCAAGGCGGGTGATCGAGTCGAGCAGGATCACCACGTCGCGCTTGCACTCGGCCAGGCGCTTGGCCTTCTCGATGACCATCTCGGCGACCTGGACGTGGCGCGAGGGCGGCTCGTCGAACGTCGAGGAGATGACCTCGCCGCGCACCGTGCGCTGCATGTCGGTGACCTCTTCCGGGCGCTCGTCGATGAGCAGCACCATGAGGTACACCTCGGGGTGGTTGGCGGTGATCGCGTGCGCGATGTCCTGCAGGAGCACCGTCTTGCCGGCGCGCGGCGGCGACACGATGAGGCAGCGCTGGCCCTTGCCGATCGGCGACAGCATGTCGACAATCCGCGTCGAGTAGTTCTTGGCGTCATGCTCCAGCCGCAGGCGCTTGTTGGGATAAAGCGGCGTGAGGTTGTCGAACATGATCTTCTCAACCGAGGCCTCGGGGGGCTCACCGTTGAGGCGCTCGACCTTGAGCAGGGCGAAGTAGCGCTCGCTGTCTTTGGGGGGACGGATCTGACCCTCGACGGTGTCGCCGGTGCGCAGGCCGAAGCGGCGGATCTGGGAGGGAGAGACGTAGATGTCGTCGGGGCCAGGGAGGTAGTTGTAGTCCGGGGAGCGAAGGAATCCAAAGCCGTCGGGCAGTGTCTCGAGCACCCCATCGCCGTAGACTTCACCGCGGTTGGTTGAGTGGTGCCGGAGGATCTCGAAGATCAGGTCCTGCCGGCGCATTCCCGAGACGTTTTCGATGTTGAGAGCCATCCCCATGTGGATGAGCTCAGACATCTTCTTCCGCTTCAGCTCAGTCAGATTCATCGGGTTCATTCCTCGCGTACGATGGGCCCCTCGCGGGCTCTTGTCCGCACCGCTCCGTCGGGGAAACGGCGCAGATTTGGATGGATGTTAGCGACAGGGGACGGTGGGTAGGCTCTTCGGCAGGGGCATCCGCCCCAAGCGCTGGGTCCTTACTAGCGAGAGACCGGCCGGGTCGCCTTGGGCGTGACCGGCTCGCCGCTTTGGGATCTGTTCTTAGAGTATTTGAACGTCGTTTAGAGGATGCGTGACGGTGACGAAGCGCGTCTTTAACTATGCGATAGGAACAAAGTACGGCAATGGTTCCTCCGTGTCAACGGGCTACAGCGAGCTTGGCAGCCCCAGCAGCACCATGACACCCGTATAAGACCAGGCTCAGCTCGGCCTAGGAGGCCGGCTCCAAGGTGCGCTCGAGGTGGCGGCGCGGCTCCAGCTCGGCCTCCGCTTCGGGAACGGTGTCGGGAACGGTGTCGGGAACGGTGTCGGGATCGATGTCGGGATCGAAGTCGGGCCCGACTTCGAACGCGCGGCGGCGCAAGGAGCCCACCCGAAAGAGGCGCTGCGCCAGGTAGAGGAGCGGCCCGCCAGAGATAATCAGCCCGCCGAGCTCCAGGGAGCTCAGGCCCCACAGCGCCTTTTCGTGCCGCCCGGCGTACATCGCCACCGCGAGCAGCCCGAGCGGCAGCGCCGCCATGAGCACGATCGCCGCCACCCCGCCGCGGATGCGGAACGGCCGCGCCAGATCCGGCTCCCGCAGCCGCAGGACGATGAGCGACACGAACTCAAGGGTCAGCACCGCCCCGTAGAGCAGGACATCGATCTCGACGAGGTGCCGGAAGCCCAGGCCCATGCAGGCGGCGTACAGCACCGCGGCGATCAGGATGATCCGGGTGGGGGCGCCGCTCCGGCTGTCCCGCTTGCGCAGCCAGCGCGGCAGCATCCCGTCGCGCGCCATCGCCATCGGCAGCCGCGAGTACGACATCACCAGCACGTTGAACATGCCCAGGCCGCACAGCATGCCGCCGAGCGCGATCGCCCACGACAGCCACGGCCCGCCGAGCCGCCGCCCGACCTCGACCCAGGTGCCGGTCGTCCACTCCTCGGGTGAGATCCCGCTCAGCGTGGCGCACAGGACCGGGATCACGTAGCACGCCGAGACGAGCAGGATGGTCAAGAGCATCGCCCGCGGGTAGGTGCGCTGCGGTCGCTCGACCTCGGCGGCCACGGTCGAGGCGTTGTCCCAGCCCATATAGTTCCACATGCCCAGGAGCAGCCCCGAGAGCCACAGCGGGCTCGACCCCAGCGGCTGCTCGGTCGCCTTGGGCAGCACCCACAACAGCTCGAGCGAGGTGCGCAGATCTTGCGGGGCGCGCCCGAGCAGCACGCAGATGAGCAGCGCCAGAAACGGCAACAGCAGGGCCGCCCCCATCAGCACGCTGCCGATGCCCACGGCGCGGCTGCCGCGGATGTTCCACAGCGCGCACAGGCCGATCATGGCGATGCCGCACAGCCACCCCAGGCCCCCCGGCGTCAGATCGCCGAGCGCCGGGAAGAGCCGCGCCAGGTAGGTCACCATCAGGGTCGGGTAGATCGCCATGTCGAACAGGCTCATGGCGAGCGCCAGCCAGGCCTCCTGCACCCCCCAGAACGGCCCCAGGGCGCGCCGCACCCAGGCGTAGTAGCCGCCCTCCTTGGGCAGCGCGGCGCCGAGCTCACCGACAAGGAGCGCGATCGGCAGGCTCCAGACGAGCGGCACCACGCAGAGCAGCACCAGGCTGCGCCCGTAGCCGTGGCTGGCGACGATCTCCTCCAGCCCGTAGGGTCCGCCCGAGACGACAAAGAACGTCGCGGCGACCAGCGACAGCAGGTTCAGCGACGGTCGCTGTCGGTCATGAGCCTGCGCATGCAGCTGCTCATGGGGCCGGCCATGCGCCCTATCACTAGACCGATCATTAGACCGATCATTAGACCGATCATTAGACCGATCATTAGCCCGATCATTAGACCGATCATTGGAGGCGCCGTCCGAGCGGCTCGTCGCTGCATCCTCCGCCGACCTTCCCTCACCGTCTCCCGATACCAGGCGCAGAGAGCGCCGCTCGCGTGCGGGGCGCGCTGTCTTGATTCTCTGCGATCGCGGGAGACCCGCCGGCTCGGGATGCTTCATGCGTGTCTACTGCGCAGTTTGAAACACGCCATCCGTCACGCGCAAGCCAAGAATCACGTCGGAGCGCGTTTTATCCGGCTGACGCCGCTCGGGCGGCCGGGGAAAGGGGTACCAGGCGGAAGAGCGCGCCACCTATCGCGCGAACCCGCGCCTAGCTGCTACGCTACCTGCCTTGACCCCGACCCCTTCACAGCTTACGCCGGAAGCTGCGCCCGCCGGTCCGCGGATCGGCGGCAGCTATCTTGGGCTCTTACAGCGCAACCGCGACTTTCGCCGCGTCTACCTGGCCACCCTGATCAGCCTCGCGGGGGACTGGTTTTTGACGGTGGCGCTCGTGGACCTCGTGCTCACGCTGACCGGCCGCGCGGCGCTCACCTCGCTGCTCAGCCTGTGCATGAACCTGCCGGTGTTCCTGCTTACGCCGTGGGCGGGGGCGACCGTCGATCGGGTCGATCGGCGCAAGCTCATGATCGTCATGGATCTGGTGCGCGCCGGGGCGGCGCTCCTGCCGCTGCTCGCCACCACGCCGGGGCGGCTGCCGCTGGCGTACCTCGGCGTGTGCCTCATCGCGAGCTGCTCGGCGTACTTTGACCCGGCGGCGGACGCCGCGCTGCCAAACTTCGTCGCTCCCGAAGATCTGGGGCGCGCCAACGTGCTGCTCGGCGCCGCCTGGGGAACGATGATGGCGCTCGGCGCGGCGCTCGGGGGCGTGGTGACGACGTACGGCGGGCGGACGAGCGCGTTCATCATCGACGCGCTGAGCTTCCTCTTGTCGGCCTGGCTGATCGTCGGCATCCGCGCCCGCTTCACCGAGGCCCAGCCGCACGAGAAGCCGCGCACCTCGCTGCTGGAGTCGGTGCGCGAGACGCTCCGCTACACCCACGCCGAGCCGCGGGTGACGGCGCTGCTCATCGCCAAGGCCGGCTACGGCGTGGGAGCGGGCCTGATCACGCTGCTGGGGCTCTTCGGTGAGAAGGTCTTTCAGCGCGGCGCCCAAGGAGTGTCGACGCTGCTGGTGGCGCGCGGCCTGGGCGCGGTGCTCGGTCCGGTGCTGCTCAACCGGGCGTTTCGGCCCACGCCCGGGCAGGGCTACGCGCAGTGCCGCGCCATCGCCCCCGGGATCGCCCTTTTCGCCTTCGGCTACATGGGGCTGGCGCTGAGCCCGGGGCTGACGCTGGCGATGGTAGCGGTGACGCTGGCGCACCTTGGGGCCGGGGCGCAGTGGCAGGCCAGCGCCTATGGGCTGTTGACCGCGGTGCCGGACTCGCTGCGCGGGCGGGTGTTCGCGGCCGACGCGGGGCTGTTGACGCTGAGCCTCAGCATCTCGAGCATGGGCGCCGGGCTCCTGGCCGATCACTACGGGGTGCGCCAGGCGGCGATGGGGGTGGCGCTGCTCGGGCTTCTGTGGGCGCTGCTGTGGGGGATGGGGACGCGGCGGCTGTGGAAGAAGACGGCGCCGAGCAGCCAGCCGGTGATCGGCTAGCGGCAGGCTCAGCGCGCGGCGGCCGGGGCGCTCGGCCCGGTAACCGCAGTGGTCGTGCCGGCGGCCGGCAGGGTGAGCGCCGCGCCAAGGCCGCGCCCCTCCAGCTGGGTGAGCAGCTGATCGACGTGGCTTGCGTCATCCACGCAGGCCATCACGCCATCGACAAAGACGATCGACTTGCCGGGCAGTCCCGCCGCCGCGCCCACCGCGATGTGCGGGTGCAGGAGCGAGGCATCACACTTGGGCATCCCGCTGAGCAGGGCGGCCGAGCTGTCGGCCCCCGCGCCGCCGATCCCGCACCCGCCGAGCAGGCCGGCGGCCACAAGGACGCTCAGCCCAAGCGCCGCGCGGGCTCTCGCCCCCCGCTGGGGCCTCGTCTTCGTCTGTGTCGTGTTCAGCATTTACGTCATCCCCGGTCGGCCTGGCCGTCGCCGCGACTTGTGCCGCGCCCGTTAACTCATACATGCTATCACCGACGACCCGGCGCACCAAGCAAAGACCGCCGGCGGCGCCTTATCGGCACGAGCACGCTTTATGCGGAGCCGGCCGGCCGGGCGGGGAACAGCTCGCCCAGCTTCTCCTGCGCCCGCTCCAGGTCGCCTTCGTACTTGAGGACCAGGTTCAGGGTGTCCTGGCACAGCTTCTGATCGAGCTCGCTGGCGCTCAGGACGAGCAGCGCGCGCACCCACTCAAGAGTCTCGGACACGCTCGGGTTCTTCTTCAGATCCAGCTTGCGCAGCGCCTGGACCACCCGCACCACGTCGGCGATCAGGCGCTCGGGGGCGGCGGGCAGGCGGGCCCGGGTGATCGCCTGCTCGCGCGCCGCGTCGGGGAAGCCGACGTGCAGGTACAGGCAGCGGCGCTTGAGCGCGTCGGTCATCTCGCGGGCGTTGTTCGAGGTGAGGATCACCAGCGGCACGTGGGCGGCGCGCAGGGTGCCAAGCTCGGGGATCGAGACCTGGAAGTCGGACAGGACCTCGAGCAGGAACGCCTCGAACTCGGCCTCGGCGCGGTCCACCTCGTCGATGAGAAGGACCACCCGGCGCTCGGCGCGCAGCGCGCTGAGCAGCGGCCGCGGCAGCAGGAACTGTTCGGAGAAGAACGCATCGTCCTGCGCCCCAAGCGCCGCCACCGCCTCGCCCAGGGTCCGGGCGCCGGTGAGGAGCTCGCCGATCTTGTCGCGCAGGATCTGGGTGTAAAGCAGCTGCTTGGGGTAGGCCCACTCGTAGAGCGCCTTGGCCTCGTCCAGGCCCTCGTAGCACTGCAGGCGGATGAGCTGGGTGCCGAGCGCCTCGGCGAGCACCTTGGCGAGCTCGGTCTTGCCGCAGCCCGCCGGGCCTTCGACGAGGATCGGCTTCTGCAGCCGCTCGGCCAGAAACACCGCGGTGGCGATCCGGGTGTCGGCGATGTAGCCCTGGGCGGCGAAGCGGGACAGCACCTCGGCGACGCTGGTAAACGATGGCGGCTCGGTCGGGGGGGCAGAACTCATGCCGGAAAGGGTCGCACAACCGGCAGCGAATCACCAGCCGGGCGGCAGGGCCGTGATATAAGTTTTCCGTGGCTTTGTACCGACGAGAAAATGGGTCGTTGTTTCTCGAGGGGGTGCGGCTCTCGCGCCTGCTCACCGGTGGAGATGGGGGTCTTGCGACCCCTTTTTTCATTTATAGCGAGGGGCAGCTGCGCGCCGACTGGCAGGCGTACGCGCAGGCCGTGCAGGGCCAGCGGGCGGTCATCGCCTACGCGGTCAAGGCGAACCACAACCCGGTGCTGATGCAGCGGCTGCGCGCCTTCGGGGCGGCGGCCACGGTGGTCAGCGCCGACGAGCTCCACCACGCGCGGCAGCTCGGATTTTCCGCCCCGCGGCTGCTCCTGCACGGCAGCGGCAAGCGGGCGCGCGATCTGGACGCGGCGCTGGCGGCGGGGGCGCTGGTGTCGATCGACAGCGAGTTCGATCTGGCCCACCTCGAGCAGCGGGCGGCGGCGCTTGGTACCGCGGCGCGGGTGCTGCTGCGGGTAAACCCCAACATCGATCCGCAGGTCCACCCGTACATCTGCACCGGCCTTGACGACTCCAAGTTCGGCATGTCCGAGGCGACCGTCGAGGCGCTGCGCCCGCGCCTGCAGGGGCTGCCGCGGCTCACCCTGTGCGGGCTGCACTGCCACCTCGGCTCGACGCTGCGCTCGGCGGCGCCGGTGCGCGATGCGGCGCGCATCCTGTTGCCGCTGCTCGCC
>DAOMZC010000345.1:0-6758 GCA_035437965.1 Pseudomonadota bacterium | reverse complement strand
TCGCTGCCAAGGAGCGTCGAGGGGGCCTCATCGTCGGGGGTTTGCTCCTCGGCCGGGTCGGTCGGGGCGACCGGCTTGGGCAGCGGCGGCTCGACCAGGCGGTACAGGTAGTCGGCGGCGCGGCCCAGCTCGGCCGGCGGAACCGGATACCCCGAGCGGCTCGCCAGGTGCAGGACCCAGGTGGCGTAGGCCGAGGCATAGACGTTGGGCTCGCGGCCGCCCGGCCAGTAGGCGAAGCCGCCGGTGGTGGTCTGCATGCTGAGGATGCGCTGCACCCCCGCGGCGAGAAAGCGACCGACGTCACCGTCGGGGACCGGCAGCGGATGGGTCTGCATCACCTCGCGCAGGGCGACCAGCGGCAGGAGCCGGCTCGCGGTCTGCTCGACGCAGCCATAGGGGTACTCGATGAGCTCCCCGGCGGCCTCGGCGACCCCGCCGAGCAGCGACGTGTTGGCGCTGATCGTAAGCCCGCCGGACTCCGGCCGCAGCGGGCCCGGCAGCTGCACCGGCAGGGCCACGGCGTCGTCGCTGGTGAGCTCGCCGTAGGTCGCCACCCGCTCGCGCAAGGTGGGCTCGGCCTCGACCGGCAGGGGGAGCTGGACCGCGTCGCGGAGCACCGCGGCACCGGGCGGCTCGGGGGTCAGCGAGGCCGTGATCTCAACGCTCGCGGCGGCCCGGCTGGCCCGCAGCGCGACGAGCTGGAACGGCAGCCGCAGCTGCTCTCCGGGCTCCACGGTCCGCTCGACGGTCGCCGGCGTGAGCAGCTGCAGCGACGGCGGACCTTTCTCGCCAAGGCGCACCGCCAGCTGCAGGTGACCGCGCGGGCCGCCCAGGTTGTTGACCAGGGCGCCGATCTCGGCGGCGTCGCCCGGCCGCAACAGGCGCGGCAAGGCGGCGCGGACGATGAGCGGCGAGCTGACGCGCACCCGCGCATCGCCGATGCCAAACCGCCCCGGGCTGTCGCCATCGACGAGCCGCGCCGACGCCACGGCGGTGATACGGAAGGTCGTCAGGTTGTCGGGCAGGCGCGCCGTGATGCGGGCCACCCCATCGGGGCCGGCGGCGATATCGGCCAGGAACACCGGCGTCGTCTCGAAGCGGCTGCGGGTTCGCACGACCGAGGCCGTGCCGGATGACACGTTGGCCCCGTAGGCCGACCGCCCGGACAGGTGGCCCCGGCCGCTTCCGTAGGTGCCCCGGCGGACAAACCACGGGTCCTCGCCGCTCGGCGAGAACGGGTAGATGAGCGAGCCGTAATCGTCGTGGTGGTGGGTGTGGGGCTGCGCTGTGGGCACGAAGGCGGGCAGCGGATTGGGCACCATATAGTCGGTCAGCGACAGCACGGCCTCGTCGACGGCCCACAAGGCAACGCGCCCCGGGCTGGGCCTGCCGGCGGCGTCGCGGACGCTGACCGTGATCGGCAGCGCGGCCCCGGGTCCCGCTTCCGCCGGGGCGGTCACCGCCACCTGCAGCCGGCGGTGCTCCTGCACGAGCGACACCTGGGCCTGGGCGCGGGCCAGGCGCGGCAGCACGTGGGGCTGGCCGTGGGGCAACAGCGCCTCCAGGCTGACCTGCGGGAACCAGGTGTCGTCGACCACCAGGGCGAGCTCGGCGACGCCTTTGGCGAGCTGGAAGGTACGGTGCTCGCGCACGCCGTTGCGCGCCAGCACCACCACGCCGCTCGCCTGCAGCCACGGCGCGCGCAGGGTCAGCCGCAGGGTGTCCCCGGGCGCGACGCGCTGGCTGGACAGGCTCAGCTCCAGCCGCTGCGGCGGCCGGCTGGGCGCGACGACGACCGGGGGCGCCGGCTCGGGCCGGGGCCGCACCCACAGCGAGAGCACGGTGCGGGCATGGCGGGTGCCGTCCTGGTCGCGGCCGCGCGCGGTCAGCTCGTAGGTGCCGCTGTGCGCGACGGGAAAGTCGCAGGTCGGCTCGGGTCCGGCGGCGGTCAGCGCGAGCGTGCAGGTGCGCACCGCATCGCGCTGCTCCGCGGTGCGCTCGTAGACCCGCTTGCCCTCGACGAGCTTGTAGACCGGCTCGGAGTGGCGCCAGACCACGCTCAGCTGGACGCCGGGCGCCGCCAGCCGCTCCCCGGCAAACCCGAGCGCCCGCACCGGCACGCGGGCCAGGTCGCCCGCGGTCAGCGTCTGCTGCGGCGACTGCACCGCCAGGTAATAGCGCGCCGCATGCGCCAGGTACTGGGTCTGGGCACCGATCGACTGGAACGACGAGTCGGTCAGGCTGACGCTGACCTCGCAGCGCCGGGTGTGCTCCGCTCCCGCGGCGGGCGGCAGCACGGCGAAGCGCACGTGACCCAGGCCGCCGGCGGGCAGGGCCTGGGGCTGCCCCTGATCCTGGGAGTAATAGGGGTCGACCGGCGCGCCCACCGCCCACTCAGCGGCGAGCCCAGGCGGCCTGTAGGGGGTGGCGACGCAGCGCTGGCTGGAGGAGCCGCGCAGGATGCGCATCGGGCCGCCAAAAAAGTACGTCGCGGTCGCGCTGACCGTCGTGGACTGCCCGGGCAGCAGATCGCCCCGGCTCACCGCGGCAGTGACGCTGAACTCCGGCACCCGGAAGTCCTCGACCTTGACCGAAACGCTGGCATGGGCGTCGAGGAACCGCGCGTTCACGTGGTGGCCGCCGAGCGCCCCGTGCTCGGGGATGGCGAGCTCGGCCCAGAACTTCCCCTCGGCGGTCATGGCCGCCTGGTGGGTCGCGACGACGCGCCCGCGCGAGTCCACGAGCTCCAGCTGCACCGGCGTCCCGACCCGCGGACGCCGCAGCCCGCTGCGCTGATACGGGGTATCGATCGCCGACCAGCCGACCACCCGGACGAGCTCGCCGGGCAGGTAGGCGTCGCGCTCGCTGACCACGTGGGTAAGGGCGCGCTCGCCCGGTCGCAGCTCGGTCGCCGGCCGGCTCGCCACCCGGACCTTGTCCTCGGGCCAGGGCATGTAGGCGCGGTCCTCCGGCGACTCGGCCACCACCATCGCGGCGGGTAGGGTGGGCGAAGCGGGCGGCGCGGCGGGCACGACCAGGATCCCGCTCGCATCGGTGCGGCCCAGCGCAATCGGCGGCTGCCCGCGGCGGCGCAGCGTCAGCGTCGCCTCCGCCACCGGTCGGCCCGACGACAGCCGCATCACCGCCAGGATCGACTGCGGCTGCGACTTGATCCCCACCGGCCCCAGATCGGTGAGGCGGTAGAGGCCGCGCAGCGGTGGCGGGACCGGCTGCCCGGCGGCGGCCTTGACCAGCTCGGTGGCCTGCGCCTCCAGCAGCACCGCGCGGTTTTGGTGCCCGGAGAGCTCGGCGAGATCCAGGGTGACCTCGGTCCAGTCGCTCGGGCCGCGCGGGGAGAGTGTGTAGGTGCGCTCGAACTGCAAAAGCGGCGCGGCGGGCCACGGCGGCAGGTGCGGCGGCTCGGTGGTCGCTGCCGGCTCGGTGCTGGCCGGCGGCTCGGGGGCGGTCAGGAGCTCGACCGCGGTCTGGTCATCCAGGATCGCGCCGCGCACCCGCAGGGTCTGCACGTGACGGGTCATGACCCCGACGGTCTGGCGCTCGCCGGCGCGCAGCGTGCCGCCCGGCTGGGAAAGGTCGAGCGTCGGCCGCCGGGCGATGACCGCGGTCACCGTGAGCGCCTGCCCGAGCCGCTGCCCGAACTTGTCGGTCAGATCGGCGGGCACCTGGATCTTGTAGGTCACGCCCGGCCGGAAGATGCCGGTCAGGCTGAGCTCGCGGCCTTCGTTGCTCCAGCTGTCGAGCAGGCTGAGCTCGAAGTCGTCCGGCCGCGGCGCGATGCGCAGCTTCTGGATCTGCTCGCGCGGCAGCCGGTTGTTGAAGCGGAGCCCGATCGGCTGCAGCCCGCACGGCGCGCTCGCGGCGCAGTCGGCGCTGACCAGGCGCAGCGCCGACAAGGTGCGAAACTTGGTTGAAGAGGGCAGCTCGCTCGGCAGCGGACCGGCGGTGCTCACAAGGCCCTTCTGCGCGGTCAGCACCACCTCGCTGTGCGCCGGCCACAGCCCGACCGGCCGGACGAAGAAGATGCGCCCGCGGTTCTCCTGGCTCGCGTCGATGTGGGCGCGCTTGAGGTCTTCCGCGGTGGCCTGACCGACCCGCACCGCGACCGGCTCGTCGCGCCGGGGCTTGCCGGCCGCCGCCGCGTGCGCCCGGGCGCTCAGCAGGGGCTGCAGGGCCGCCGCCGTGGTCGGCAGGTCTACGGTCAGCACGACCGGCGCGGTGCGCGGGGCCTCGTCATCTTCGAGGTCGAGCACCTCCCAGCCGGTCACCCGCGGCGGCGGCGTGGTCAGCTCCCACTGCAGCGGCGCCGTGAGGCGCGCCCCGCTCAGGGCGATCACCGAGCCGGTGAGCCGGGCGCTGATGCGGTGCGCCGGGGGCAGGGCGGCCGCCGGCTCGAAGACCAGCAGCTCGGGAGTCTGAAAGTAGCTGCGCCCCGCGGCCGGCGGCGACAGCTCGATGCCGACATCGGTCCGGTCCTGGTTGGTCTGCTCCAGCGACACCACCGGCTGGTTGAAGCGGACAAAGATCGTCCCGCCTCCCTGCGTCCGACCCTTGGGGCCGTATCCGCTCACCGCGAGCGGCGGCGCCTCCGCTGCCGTACTCACCGGCAGCGGACCGCGCCCGACCACCGCCTGCAGCGCCGGCAAGAGCCGGGTCGGACGCGGCGCCCGAGGCCCGCTGTTACTCGGGAGGACGCTCGCCGGCGCGTGCTCCGGTCCGGGCCGGCAGGCGGCTCCCAGAAGGACTACAGAGCTCACCAAGAACACCAGGGCGCGGCTGCGGTCGTTCATGCTTCACACTCGAAGGAGTGCGAGCTTGGACAATCGCAGCGGGAGAAAGTTTCAGCGAGCTCTGCTCGGTCGGTGCAGCAATCAGGGAGTCGGGCGCGCGGCGCGCCGGGGGGCTAGCGGTAGGGCGGCAGCGGCAGATCGCGCCCGACATCGCCGTCCGGGCTGATCATCTTGAGCTTCACCAGACCGCGCACCTCCACCTGGCGAATCCGCTCGCGGGTGAGGTTCAGGATTTCGCCGACTTCCTCCAGCGTGATGCCGCCGCGATCGGCGACGTCCAGCGAGCAGGTGTCCTTCATCTCGGCGATGTCGAGGTCCGGGAAGTTCAGCTTGATGCTGCCGGTCTCCTGATTCACATCGAGGTACAGGTGGTGCTTGCACGAGACCCACGGACACGGGCGCTGACCCCCGGCGCAGTCCGAGCGCGTCCGCGGACGGTCGTTCTCATCGAGGACCGGCAGCAGGGCACCCTGGCGGAGCTCCTCTTTGGTGAGCCGGCGCGGCGCAATAGTCTTGCTCCGCGAGCGCTTGCGGTGCGGCCGCACCTTGCGGCTAAGTTCCGGAGTCTCGGTCGCGGCATCCTCAGTGAGGGTGTCCTCTGCCTGGTCCGCGTCCGTGTAGATGGTGTCCTCTTGCATACGTCTCCTCCCAAAATCGCGAAATGCTATCCCGTGCCGGCTGGGCCGCCGCGGGGGGTCAAAGAAGCTCGTCGGCGCCGCCTTTGGCGCCGGTGCCGAGGGCGCGCTCGCGGGCGGCGCGCTCCAGCGGCGAGACCAGCTGGCGTTCCAGCGACTCGATGCGCTGTCCGAGGTCCTCGGCCAGGGCGCGCGCGGCCTCGATCTCACGGGCTAGCGCGCGGCGGCGCTCCGCCGGGAACTGGCCGGCCTTCAGCTCGACCGCGAAGCCGTCGAGCAGCTGCGCGATGCCGCGCTTCTGCGCCTCGATCTCCTCGGTGAAGCGCAGAAACGAGCGCTGGATGTCTTCGATGGTGTAGTGGGCCGCCATCATCTGCTTGATCGCGTTGACCCGCCGCACCGTGGTCGCCGGGTAGACGCCCAGCGACCCCTGATGTTTTCCCTTGCGGCCGATCCGCCGGCTGCGCCCGAGAAGACCGAGCTGCACGTACTTGCGAAAGCTCGCCTCCGAGAGGTGGATGCCGCGACGGACGAACGCCTCGATGATCTGCGCGGCGGTGAGTCCGGTCGGACTGTGGGCTTCGATCTCGGCCAGGACCTTCTCTTCGAGAAACCGCGCCTCGGCCGCGCCGCGCCGCGCCGCCCGCAGCTCGGTCGGCGCTTTCGCTCGCGACGGCGAGCTCCCGCCGAGCAGCGCCGCGCCCACCACCCGCTTGCTATCGCGGCTGGGCTTGGGCGCTTGGGTAGAGGCACGGCTGGTCATTGCTGGTTCCTGTGTTGGTTCCTGGGTCGGTTCCCATACGGGCGTGGGCTCATTCAACTTCGGGGCACTTGTGACGGCCTGGGGCGACTGCCGGCTACCGGTACTTCTCCCCATAGGTCCGTCTCTACAATCGCCCCTTCGCAGCTTCGTTCGCACTTCCGCTCGATGGCTCGCTCCCGGTCCTGCCTAATCACCGCTGAAATCCGACGAGACTCTGTCGGAAGGGAGCGCTCTGTCTAAGTAATCTGAGTGTATTCCACTCAGTAGAATCGCAGCAAGCGAAAAATGCGAAGAATTCTCACGCTGTGTACCTGAACATCGACGCAGATTCAGGAGCCGCACTGCCTGCAGCCGCACACGGCCCCACACGACCACACGCCGTCTCACGCCGTCTCACGCCGTCCCGCACCGCGGAGCGCCGTCTCACGCCGTCTCGCACCGCCTCACGCCGTCTCGCACCGCGGAGCGCAGCTAGTCGCGTCCACGCGCCCGAGCGCCGAGGGGCGAGGGGCGAGGGGCGAGGGGCGAGGGGCGAGGGGCGAGGGGCGAGGG
>DAOMZC010000344.1:0-6773 GCA_035437965.1 Pseudomonadota bacterium | reverse complement strand
CCGGCCTCGCCGAGAAGGCCGGCGGGCCGGCGGGCAAACGGCTCGCCGCAGCCGCCCATCCGCCACAGCATGAGCAGCGGAAAGATGAGCCACGGCGCGTTGACCAGCAGCACCAGGCCGCGCGCCGGCGTCGCGTGCGGGCCGATCATCTCCTCAAACAGGATGATCGTCACGTTGGTCATCATGACGCCGGCCCACAGGAGGCTCGGCAGGCGGATGAAGCGGCGGCCCTTGATGAAGGCGTAAAGGGCCAGCGCGTAATACGGCCCAAAAAAGATCGCGTCGATCCAGATCGTCGCCCGCCACCACACCGGCCGCGCCATCAGCACCGGATCGAAGTTGCGCCCCCACCAGTGGACAAGGTCGACGAGCGCCGCCGGCGGCCACAGCGGATAGGCGAACCGCCCGGGCGTCGGATCGGCGATGACCAGCTGCTCCAGATCGACGATGTAGGTGATAAAGAGCAGGTTGATGAGGAAAAAGCCGATGAACAGCCAGTCGAGCTTGCGCGCCGCGAGCGGCAAGCTGTCCGTCCCTGTCGGCGTCGCGGCGCCCGTTCGCCCTGGCTCGTCCGCCGTTCTTGAAGCCCCGTTTGTCGCCCTGGTCATCGCTGGCCGCGTCCTTTCGTGTGAGGCGGGCCGGCCTGAACTTGCAACCTGTACCTGCAACCTGTACCTGCAGCCTGTGCCGAAGGTGTCAAAGCCGGCGCCGCGCCAATGCCCTTGGTCCTACTTAAGCTCGCGATTATGTTCGGCTCGGCCGCGCGGCGAAAGTGCTGTGTGCAGGGAGTTGCGGCGCGCCGCCTCGTGCTAAGCTGAGCCGCCAGAGTCTTATCACCATCCGGCCTGCCCACCAGCGCGGCACGCCGCTCGGAGCGTTACCATGAAGCCTCCCCTGCCTCCGGCCGAACCCGAGATTCCCGCTGAGCTGAGCCTGCCGCCGGTGCTCGCGCACGAGGTCCCCGGCCTCGGCGCCATCGCCCCCGGACAGCTCGTCGAGCTCACCGACGGCTCCCAGGTCCTGATCATGAGCCTCGCGACCAGCGAGAGCGGCGCCAACGCGACGGCGATGCGGGTGAGCTGGCCGCGCAGCGGGGTGCCGCCGCTCGGCGAGATCCTCGCCCTGGAGGAAAAGAGCGAGCTCGCCCGGGGGCCGCTGCAGGTGCTCGGGGCCTGGTACACGCCGGCGGCGGTCCCGCGGCCCGAGCGGATCATGCTCGAGGCGATCCGCCGCGGCTTCATCACCGCCCGCACCTGCGGGGTGCCGTGGCCGCTCGCCCCGACCTGGCAGCTCTCGGCGCAGGCCGCCGAGCAGATCGAAAAGTACCTGTTCCAGGTGGCGCGCAGCACCGGCACCGCCTTCCCCTTCCACGACATCACCCGCGCCATGCAGCGCATGCACCTGCAGGTCAGCCCGGACAAGCCCGGCCAGTGCGACATCGTCGCCGGCGAGAGCCCCGGCCGCCACCCGAGCAGCGACGAAGAGATGCTGGCGGTGTGGGCGCGCGAGCTGCAGCGCCGGGTCCACTCCTCGGAGCTCGTTCTGCGCGGCGCGCCGCTGCTGGGACCGCCGCCGGGTCCCGAGCTCGCCCCGCCGACGGTCTGAGCCGCGGTGCCGACTACCACCGCCTGGCTATAACGCCCGCTACAACGGCCCGCTACAACGGCCCGCTATAACGGATTGTTCAGCAGGAAGTAGACCTGGTGGGTCGCCCCGTCCTGGAAGCCGTGCGCGTAGCCGAGCTCCAGGGTGAACGGCAGGAAGTAGCCGAGCAGACCGTCCAGGCGCAGCTCACCGCCCAGGCTGGTCTTTATCTGATCGAGCGCCAACTTGCCGAACAGCGCGGTGCCGATGTCCGAGTAGATCGCCCCGTGCAGGCGGGTGAGGAAGCCGGGCAGCGTGCTGTAGCCGCGCTCGATCCACAGGATCGGGAAGCGGTACTCCAGGTTTATGACGTGCCGCTGGTCGCCGTAAAACGCCCCCGCCGCATAGCCGCGCAGCCGCGGCTGACCCGGCCGGGTGCCGAGCAGCGCGGCGCGCAGGTAGTCCTCGCTGGCCGGGAACCCGCCGAGGTAAAAGACCCCCCGCCGCTGCAGGTCGCCGCCGGAGAAGCCGCCCTGGTAGCTCATGAGCAGGGTGTGGTTCTTCGCCCACCGCCACGGCCACGGGATGCCGACGTACTGCGCCAGCGTCAGCTGCACCGAGTAGACGCGGAACTCCGAGCCGAGCGCCGGGTGCGCCGCCGTCACCCCCAGCGACAGGTAGCGCCCCGCCTCCGGCCCGACGGAGAAGACGAAGCGCCGCGAGTCGTTGTAGGTAAACGTCGCGCCCACCGTCGCGTAGCGCCCGACCTCGGGCAGCTTGAGCGAGATGTCGTCCGGCCCCGCCGGCTCCTGCGGCGTCTGGTTGCGCCACCACGTCAGCCCGTACGAGAACGACAGCGTCGCCGAGCGCGCCGCGTCGCGCAGCACCGGCAGATCGGTGCCGACGGTAGCCGCCAGCGCCTCTTCGTCATAGGCGCGGTTTGTGCCGTTGACGATCAGGCCGCCGCGCGGGTACAGGCTGCGCGAGACGTCCACGTACAGCGAGTTCCACAGCCGCCCGTAGGTGTAGCGGGCAAAGAACCCGGTGGCGTCGGCGCGCCCGCTGTTGATCGTCAGGCCCATCACCAGGGTGTGCAGCCCAGCGAGGTCGCTCGTCGAGAACTGCAGCCCGAACGACTGCCCGTACGGCCCGGGGGCCGAGATCGGCAGCTGCACGTTCAGAAGCGACAGCGGCGTGCGGAAAAATGTCCGCGCCGGGTTATAGCGCAGCACCGGCAGGCGGCCGGCGGGGCTCTGATCGACCTCGGGGACCAGGCGCGGCTGCGGGCGATCGTCGGGCGCCGCCGGGGCGAGGACGAAGCGCGCGCGGTCGAGCGGCGTCACCTCCAGGCGGTAGCCCTCGGCGACGAAGCCGATGTAGGCGGCCAGGGTCCCGTCGGGCGAGACGGCGGGGCTGAACACCCCGGACAGGACGCTGGTGACCTGGAACGTGGTGTCGCTTGCCAGGTGGTGCGCGTACAGGTTGTAGACGCCGGTGCGGTCGGAGACGAAGTACAGGTACTGCCCGTCGCTGGAGTAGTGCGGCTCGAGGTCCACGGCGCGGTCGCGGGTGATGTAGCGAAGCTCGCCCGAGTCGAGGTCGAGGGTGACGATGTCGCGGTAGCCGCCCTCCTGCCAGTACGACAGCGCCAGCTGCTTGCCGTCGGGGGACCAGGCCGGCGTGTAGACCTGGCTCCACTCGCGCTGCGGCAGCGGGAAGCCCACCGGCGCGGCGGCGCGGGCGCGCCACACCTCGGGCACCGCGACCGCGCGCGGGTCGATCCGCTTGTCGCTGCCCGGCTTGCCGAGGTCGGGCAGCGCCATGACGCCCAGGCGCCGGGTGCCGAGCGAGTTGACCTCGAACGCCACCCGGCGGCCGTCGGGCGAGATCGCCGGGTTGTCGGCGCGCAGCCCGTCGGTGAGGGCGACCATCTCGCGGCGATCCCGGCGGTAGGCGACGAGGTCCTGGTAGACGTAGTTCTGGCGATAGAAGTGAAGCCGCGAAAAGATCGCCGTCTGCCCGTCCGCCGCCAGCGCGAAGCCGTTGGTCCCGTCGAGCTTGAGCTCGATGGTGGTCTTGCCGGTGCGCACGTCGTAGCGGCGCAGGGCGGTGCGCTGGTTCGGATCGCTGTCGACCCACAGGATGGTCTTGCCGCCGTCGGCGAACTGCGGCCGGTCGATCGCCACCTTCCAGTCGGTGAGCGGGCGCCGGACGGTAAGGCCGAGCGGCGAGCGCTCGATTGCCGCGCGCTGGTCTTTATAGCGCTGCTCGGTCTCGCGGCGGAAGTCGGGGTAGACCTGATCGTAGGTGTAGCCGGTGAGGCGCCGCAGCACCCGGCTCATCCCCCACGGCGCCCAGCAGTCCGGCGACCAGCAGCCGCCGTAGCGGTGCGAGATCTTCTGCAGGGTCTCCTGCCCGAAGCGCCGCGCCAGGTAGCGCATGAACGCCGAGCCGTACAAGTACGGCACGTTGCCGCGCGGAAACAGGTGACTTTGGTTGGTCACCCGGTCAAGGCTCAGGAACTTGCCCTCCAGGGTGTGGCTGCGCAGGTACATGTCGAACAGCGCCGAGCGCAGGCGGCCGGCGCTCGTCCGCTCAGTCTCTTCGAAGACCGCCAGGCCCTCGATGAACCAGCGCGGCTGGATCTGGTTCGGGGCATAGATCGTGTTTACCCCGAAGCCGAGCAGGTAGTTTACCCACCTGGGCAGGCCGTTGACGGTGTCCAGGTGCAGGATGTGGGTGTACTCGTGCACGAACAGCGCGTACAGCCAGTCGTCGAAGTCGTTGAGCTCGGAGCGATCGTCGGGGGCGGTCAGGTACAGCCGCACGGTGGTGAACGGCAGCGCCGTCGCCGAGCCGTTGCTGGAGTCGGTGTCGTCGGTGAGGATCACCTCGGTGCGCCGCTGCGGGGTGTGCTTGAGCACCGGGGCGAGGGCGGCGTGCGCCGACTCTGCTACCACCGCCAGGCGCTGGGCGACGCGGCCGAGCGGCTCGTGGTAGGTGATGCGGAAGTGCGCGGTCTCCAGCGAGCTGTAGATGAGCTCCGGGTCGCCGGCGCGCGCCGGCCGACTGACCGCCAGCGCGAGCACCGCCAGCACCGCCGCCAGCCCCCAGCGCGCCGCTTGCCGCGCCGCTTGCCGCGCCGCTTGCCGTAAAGACGGCCTACCGCGGCGCCGGGAGCGGCGAAAGGGCGCACAGCGGGCTGAGCTCATGAGTTCCGCGGTTTTATCACTGCTTCAGCTGGCGACAAAACTCCGCTCGCGCCTCCGGGGCGCAGCCCACGCCCGCCCGCCGCGAGTCCGGCCGGAGGGCGCGCCCTGGCCCCTGGCTCTTGACCCGATCGCCAGGCCCGCTGACCGAGGCGGGCCAGCACCGGCCTCCCGGCGTGGGATATCACGCGGTATACTACTTGTGTGAGCACCTACAAGCCGCCTGACCCGCCGTCGGTCAGCCGCCCTTTTGACGCCGCGGCGGGGCCCGGCGAGAAACCGGCGCGCGCAGGGGGCCCGGCGGTCTCGGGTGCTTACGACGCCATCCCGCAAGAGATCCACCCCGCCGAAAACGAGAGCGTGCGCAACAGCTACCCGGCGGACCTCGTCGTCGGCGGCCGCTACATCATCGAGGAGCGCCTGGGCGAAGGCGGCATGGGCCGCATCTTCAAGGTCCGCCACCGCGACCTCGGCAAGCTGTTCGCGCTGAAGATCATCCACCACAACCTGGCCCAGCAGCCGCACATCCGCGACGCCTTCTACCGCGAGGCGCGCATGGCGGCGGCGATGAGCCACCCGGGCATCGTCTCGGTGATCGACTTCGGCGTCGACACCTTCCACGGCGCCTTCATCGTCATGGACTACCTGGAGGGCGAGACGCTGGCCGAGCGCCTCACGCGCGAGGAGGTCATCGAGCCCAAGGTGACGTGCGACATCATGCTCCAGTGCGCCGAGGCGCTGCACTTCATCCACAGCCTCGGCGTCATCCACTGCGACATCAAGCCCGAGAACGTCTTTCTGTGCCGCCGCAACAACGCCAACTCCGACGAGCGGCGCCACCTGGTCCGCCTGCTCGACTTCGGGCTGGCCAGCCGGCCGGCGGTCGACACCAAGGAGATCGTCGCCGCCACCACCGTCGCCGGCACCCCGACCTATCTGTCGCCCGAGCGCATCCGCGCCGAGCCGCCGTCGCCGGCCTCGGACATCTACGCCCTCGGGGTGCTGTTCTACGAGTGCCTGACCGGCCAGCCGCCGTTCGAGGGCCGGCTGCAGGACGTGCTGACCGGCCACCTGCGCCGCGCGCCGACGCCGCCCGGCCAGCTCATGGAGAAGCTGTACGGCGAGCCGCGGCCGCCGCTCGACAAGCACCTGGAGGCCCTGGTGCTGCGCGCTCTGGCCAAGGAGCCGGCGGCCCGCCAGCGCAGCGCCTCCGAGTTCGCCTTCGACCTCCGCCAGGTGATGCGCGAGCTCGGCCTGAGCCGCCGCCTGGAGTCGCTGGGCCACGTGACCTCGCCGCGCGCCGATCTGTGCGAGGCGCTGGTCGACGCCTGCCCGCTGCCGATGTTCGTCGCCTCGCCCACCGGCGAACTCTTATTCGGCAACATCGCGCTCGGCAGCCTGCTCGGCATCCCCCTGGCCGAGCTGCGCGGCAAGCTCAGCTCGACGCTGCTCGGGCGGTGGTGCCCGCGCATCGAGCGCGACGTGCGCATGGTCCTGGCGCGCCGCCGCCCGAGCCGCCACACCCTGGTCGTGCACAACCCGCAGGGCGAGGCGCGCGGCGGCTGGCTGACCCTGGCCCCGTACCGCCGCGACGGCGAGGTCGTCGGGGTCTGCGGGGTGGTGGCGATCATGGGCGATGACTCGGTGGGGGACAAGTGAGCGCGCCGGCCCTGCCCCGCGTCCGTCCGCCGGCGGTGGCCGGCCTGTTTTATCCCGCCGCGGGCGAGGCGCTGGGCGAGCTCTGCGATCGGCTGCTTGCCGGCGTCGCGGCGGTGCCGCCGGGACCGCCGCCCAAGGCGCTGGTCGTCCCCCACGCGGGGCTCATCTACTCCGGGCCCATCGCCGCCAGCGCCTACGCCCGGGTCCGCGGCGAGCGCGCCATCCAGCGAGTGGTCCTGCTCGGCCCGGCGCACCGGGTCTACGTGGGCGGCGTCGGCGCGTCCGGGGCGACCGGCCTGCAGACGCCGCTCGGGACGGTTC
>DAOMZC010000343.1:0-6781 GCA_035437965.1 Pseudomonadota bacterium | reverse complement strand
CGCCATGCCGGCGCCGGCCAGGCCGCTCAGCAGCGCCTGCCAGCGCCCGCCTGGGAGCTCGCCGGTCGCCAGATACAGCCCGAGCGCCACCGCCAGACCGAGCGAGCCGCCCACCGTGCAGCCCGCCGCCGCCGCGCAGGCGGCAAGACCGGTGCTCAGGCCGCCGAGCACCGCGCAGCCGACGAGGGCTGCGGCGCCCCGCTTGCTCGCCGGGGGGACCGCAGCAGCCCCGAGCAGCAAGACGGCGCTGGCGCCGTAAAGCCAGGCCCACGCGCCGTGCAGCCCGCCGAGATCGGCGAGGTAGCTGGTCGCCGGCCCGACGACCCCGTGAAGCCCGCCGAGCAGCCCGCCGGCCGCCACGGTGCGCAGAACAGTCAGGTGAAACTTCTGGTGACTATCGATCGCCAAGCTTCGCTTCATATTTCGATCAACGCACATTCCTGCCCGCCGGTCTAGGAGCGCCGTGCAACCCCTCATGGCGACTCGCCGGCCTGCCGCCTCGACGCTGCGGGCCGGCTTGAGCGGCTCACTGCGGGCCGCTTGGTGTATGGTGGGCGGCGCTCGCGGCAGCCCGCTTGGCTGGGGCCGCGCCGAAGCCGAACTCTTCCTTGATCGCCATGCAGCCGCCCGATCCGCAAATCCCCCATCAAATCCCCCCTCAGCTCCCCCGGCTCGTCGCCTTTTGCCGCGACTTTCGCGCCGGCGGGGCCGCCCAGCCGATCGTCTGGGACGGCGGGGTGGGGACGGCGCTGATCGCCCGTGGGCTGGATCTCGGCCGCGAGTCGCCGGAGGACTGGCTGCTGCGCCGTCCGGATGAGGTGCTCGCCGTCCACTCCGAGTTTGCCGCAGCGGGGGCCGAGGTCCTGCAGACCTGCTCGTTCGGGCTGGTGCGGCTGTTTGCCGAGCCGTCGCGCGAGCGCAGTGCCCTGGGGCCAGAGGCCGAGCTCGGCGCACTTGTGCAGCAGAGCGTGCGGCTGGCAAACCAGGCGGCGCAGCACGGTGCGCCCCCCGAGCCGATCAGCTCCAGCGCCGCCGCGGCCCCTACGGTTGTCGGGTGTCTCGGACCTACAGGGCGCACGGGTATCGATGAAGGACGGCTCGAGGCGGCCTACGGCGCCGCCGCGCACGCCTTTCACGCCGCCGGGGTGGCGGCCCTGCACCTGGAGACGTGCCTGGACCCGGGGGAGCTGCAGCTCGCCCTGCGCGGGATCCGCCGAGCCGCCCCCGAGCTCGCGCTGATGGTCTCGCTCACGCTGAGCATGGGGCAGAGCGGGCCCGAGACCCCACTTGGCGTTCCGCTCGCGCGCATGCTCCGCGAGCTCGACCATCACCCGCTACCCCTGGCCATGGTCGGCATCAACTGCTCGCAGCCGGCGCGGCGCCTGCATGCGGCGGTAGCGGCGCTCTACGGCTGGACCGCCGGGCGGCTGCCGATCCTCGTCCAGCCGCAGGTCGGGGACCCGGCGCCCGACTGCCGCCACCCGGCCCGCCCCGAGAGCCCGGAGCGCTTCGCCCGCGACCTCTTGCGCCTCCGCGATGAGGGTGCGAGCGCCCTGGGCGGCTGCTGCGGCGCCCGCGGCCAGCACATCCGGGCGCTCCACCAAGCCCTGGCGAGCTCGCCGGAGCCGTCCGCCGGCTAGAGGTCTCGCCCTCACAAGCTCGCCGGCCTTTCGCGGCCCTGCCGCCCCGCGCGGAATCAAGGAAATTTCCCAGCGCGCGCCGCCCGTCAGGCGCCCCGGCGGTTTCCCATAATAGTTGAAGGTGTAAAGCCGCCTTGTCGCTTATTTCTGCACCATGCAGGCCCAAGGCGGGTTATGTAGGACCATTCTGCATAGGAGGATGCTGCATGATGACGCTCATAGCGGTTTCACACATCTTGCTGCTTGCCTTGCTCGGTTCCCCCCAGGTCATGACCGAGGAAGGCAGAGCCGCGGTCTATGGCCACGCCGGAGACCGGATGGCCGGCGGGCCGCTGGCCTGCTCGGGCAAGCGGCTGACCCAGAACGACCTCGTGTGCGCCCACCGCACCCTGCCCTGCGGCACGCCGGTGCTCATCTTCAGCCTGCGCACCGGCCGCGTCGCGACCTGCAGGGTGCTCGACCGCGGGCCGTTCGGGGCGCGCCTGACCTCGGGCAAGTACGTGATCAAGAAGCGCTCGTCGCAGAAGGGCACCTGGCGCGGGGTCGTGGACATGGCCCCCGCCGCCGCCGGCATGCTGGACGTGCACGAGCTGGAGCCGGTGCGCCTGCTCTACCTGCGACCGGACGGCCGCCCCCTGCCCCGCTTCTCGCAAGACGGGCGCGAGTCGCTGTTCCCCCTGCTGGCGGCGCTCGACCAGGGGGTCCGCTAACAGCCGTGAAAGTTGAAGCGGTGCTCGCGGATTGCGGGCTAAGCGGCCAATGCAGCGGCTTCGCGGCGTGCCTTTTCTTTGATGAGGCGCGCCGCGCGGTAGCCGATGAGCATGCTCGAAGCGTTCAGCGCGGACACTGGCACCACCGGCATCACCGACGCGTCGGCGACGCGCAGGCCGCGCACCCCGCGCACCTCGAGCTCCGGGCTGACCACGCCCTGGGTGGGCTGCGCGCTCATGCTGCACGTCCCGCCGTAGTGGTAGGTGGTCATCGCGTTCTTGCGGATGAACCGGCGCAGCGCCGCCCGGCTGCGGGTGCGCGCCCCGGGAATGAGCTCGCGGTTGCCCCAGGCTGAAAGCGCCGGCGCTGCGGTCAGCCGACGCGCCCGCTCGACGCCGTCGACCAGCGTCTCGAGATCGGCCGGGTCGCCGAAGTAGTTGGGATCGATGATCGCCGGGGCCGCCGGGTCCAGCCCGCGCAGGCGCAGCCGCCCGCGGCTCTGCGGCTTGCCGAGGATCACCACCACCCCGTACATGCGCTCGACGAGCCGCCGCAACAGCCCCAGCTTGAACACCGCCTTGATGACCGCCCGCAGCGCCCGCACGAGCGGCCGCACGCGGTAGAGGAACAGCGGCAACAACATCAGCGGCAACAGCCGAATCACCCCCTCGCGGAAGGATGAGCGGGCGCTGTAGAAGACGTAGCAGGTGTCGGCCTGGCCGGCGGGCAGCGGCGCCTCGGGGCGGGCGCGGTGGAAGCCGTAGAGCTGGGCCCAGGTGCAGTCGGTGGGGGCGCGGCCCTTGAAGAAGATGCTGACGTTGGGGTGGTCCTGCAGGTTGGCGCCGACCTCAGGCAGGTCGCAGGCGAGCGGGATGCCGTGGGCCTTGAGCTCGGCGGCGGGGCCGAGGCCCGACAGCATGAGCAGCTTGGGCGTCTCCAGGGCGCCGGCGCAGACGATGATCTCGCGCCGCGCAAGGACCGTGTAGACCCGGCCGCCCTGCCGGTAGCGCACCGCGGTCGCCCGCCCGCCCTCGATCACGATCTTCTCGACCAGCGCCCGGCAGCGCAGCTCGACGTTGCCGGCGGCGAGCCGCGGCTTGAGGAAGGCGACATACGAGCTTCGCCGCTCGCGCCCGGCGGCGTCCATGTTCATCCACTCGTAGCCGAGGAAGCCCGCGAGGTCGCCGTCGTTGAGGTCTTCCTTGCGGCGGAAGTCGGTCTGCTCGGCGGCGCTGATGCACGCCTCGGTGAAGCGGGTCGGCGGCGGTCGGCTCAGCCCGAGGCGCTGCTCGACGGCGGCGAAGTCCGGCAACAGCTCGTCCCAGGTCCACCCCGGGCAGCGCCACTGCGCGTAGTCGAGCCGGTCGCCGCGCGTGTACACCATGGCGTTGATCGAGCCGCTGCCGCCGCCGCCCCGCCCCGAGCCGAGGAACAGCCGGTTGCCGGCGCAGCCGGGCTGCCGCTCGGAGACGCGGTCCCACATGAGCTCCTCGTTGATGAACGCGTCCTTGTAGCCGGGAGCGGCGAGGGTCTCGGGGTTGTCCTCGGCGGCCGGTCCCGCCTCCAGGACCAGCACCCGGCACGCCGGATCGGCGGCGAGCTCGCCGGCCACCACGCAGCCCGACGAGCCAGCCCCGATGATGATGTAGTCGAACTCGAGGTCTTGCATGCAGCCGCGGGCCCTCAGGTGGCGTGGCGGAAGTGGATGATGTCGCCGTCGCGCACGACGTACTCCTTGCCTTCCAGGCGCGCCTTGCCGGCCTCGCGCATCTTGGCCTCGCTCTTGTGGACCATGAACTCGTCGAAGGCCATGACCTCGGCGCGGATGAAGCCGCGCTCGATGTCCGAGTGGATCTTGCCGGCGGCGCGGTGGGCGATGGTGCCGCGGCGGATGGTCCACGCCCGACACTCGTCCTCGCCGGCGGTGAGGAAGCTTATCAGGTCGAGCGCGGCGTAGGCGGCGCGGATGAAGCGGCCGATCGCCGGCTCGTTCAGGCCGAGGTCGGCGAGGAACGCCTTCTGCTCGTCGGGGGAAAGGGTCGCGACGTCCATCTCGAGCTGGCCGCACAGGGCGATCCCGGTGAGCTTGTTGTCGGCCAGGTACTTGTCGACCTCGGGCGGCAGCGGCTTGCCGACCGCGCCCTCGGTGATGTTGAGCACCACCAGCAGCGGCTTCTGGGTCAGAAACCGATACCCCGAGATTGCCTGCTGCTCGTTGTCGGTGAGCACCAGGTCGCGCAGGAGGCCGCTGGCATCGAGGTGCGCCTTGAGGCGGGTGAGCAGCTCGACCTCGCCGGGCTTGCCCTTTTCGCGCTTGAGGCGCTCCAGGCGCTTCTCGATCGGCGCCAGGTCGCCGAGGATCATCTCGGTCGACAGGTCGGCGAGCTCGCCCACCGGGTCGGGGGCCTTGCCGTCTTCGGCGGGGAAGACGCGGACCACCTGGACCAGCGCGTCCACCTCGCGCATTGCCGCGATCGCCGAGGGGTCGAGGCTCCGCCCGCCGGCGCCCGGCGGCGCGGCGACGTCGACGAACACCACCTCGGCGAACGTGATCTTGCGCGGCTTGTGGATCGCGGCCAGCGCGTCGATGCGCGGGTCCGGGACCTTGACCACCCCGAGGTTGGTCTTGCCGCTGCCCTTGCCGGCGTAGCCGGTCTCTGCCCGCTGCCCCGTCAGGGCGTTATATACAGTGGTCTTCCCGCTGCCGGGAAAGCCGACTAGGCCGACCTTCATGCTGTCTCCTCAATGCGCGCGGCCTGTGCCGCACGGCGGTTGCGACGTACCACAGCGCGAGCTGCCGTGGCAACAAACGGCTGCGCTCAGCCTCCGGTAAGCCGAACCAGCGCCGGCGCCAGCAGATCGCACAAGAGCTGGATCAGGGTCCGCTCGTCAGGGCTCAGGTCCGACTCCGGTACCGGCAGCTCAAGGTGGGCTAGCACCGCGGCCCGGGTTCCGACTGGATAGCGGGTGAGGGGCGGTTTACCCGCGGGCATGGCGGCGGCGTCTGCGTCGTCGGAGGCGGCACCGCTCGGGGCGCCGGTGGTCAGCTCGGGCGGGGTTTGCAGCCGCAGCCGCAGCGGCCGATTCAGGGCCGTCGCGAAGCGCCCCACGCTGTCCATCACCTGCGCGACCTCATGGGCGGCCTGCAGCTCCCCCGCCGTCGCGTCGAGCTCGCGCAGCAGCGCCTGCGTCCACCGCCGCTTGCGCAGCGCCGCCCACAGCCCCTGCGACCCGCCGCGCAGGTAACCGAGCGAGTAGGCGACGAGCAGCGCAAACCCCGCCGCCGCCCCCAGCAGCCAGCGCCCGCTGCCGCGCTCGCCGAGCACCATGCCCAGCGACAGCGCCGCGAACACCGCGCACACGCCATACAGAAGGAGCACCGCCCGCCGCACCGGCAGCCCCTGCCCGAGCAGCCGGTGGTGCACATGATCGCGATCCGCCTGCATCACCGGCCGCCCCGCCAGCAGCCGCCGCGAGATCGTCAGCGACGTATCGAGCAGCGGCAGCCCCAGCGCCACCACCGGGAACACCACCAGCACCGCGGTCGCCGACTTGCGCACCGACCAGATCGAGGTCGTCGCCAGCAGGTAGCCCAGGAACAACGAGCCGGTGTCGCCCATCATGATCGACGCCGGCGTCCAGTTGAAGCGCAGGAAGCCGAGCACCGCCCCCGCCAGCGTGCCGGTGAGCAGCGCCAAAAGGAGGTCGCCGCGCAACAGCGCCGCCACCGTCGTCGTCCCCAGCGCGAACAGCGCCACCCCCGAGGCCAGCCCGTCCAGGCCATCGATGAGGTTCACCGCGTTGACCACCCCGATAAGCCACGCCACGGTCACCACGAACGACAGCACCCCGTAAAGCTCGATCGAGCCGCCCGGAGAGGAGGTGCCAAGGACGCGCAGCCCCGCGCCCCACAAGAGCCCGCCGACCGCGAGCTGCACCGCCAGCTTGGGCAGCGCCCGCAGCCCGTACAGATCGTCGACGGCGCCGAGCACCAGGATCGGCACCCCGCCGAGCAGGATCCAGCCGACCGGGGTCGCCGGGTGCAGCGTTGCCCGCGCCACCGTGCTACCGAGCAGCCACAGGATGCCCACCACCACGTAGAACGCCGCCGCGATGCCCAGCCCCCCCAGCCGCGGCACCGCCGACGGCGCAATCACCTTGCGCGCCGAAAACGGATCGAGCGCGCCGAGCCACAGCGCCAGCCGCCGCACCGCCGGCGTCAGCAGCAGCGACAGCAAGAGCGCCATCAGGAAGCCCAGCGCCAGCGCCCTCATCGCCCCCGGTTCCTCGCGCTCACCGCACCAGCGGCGGCGAGCCAGCGCGCGACTGCATGCTCACTGGCACTCGCGGTGGGCCGGGAGGCACCCGTAGCCCTCGCGGGCGGGCTCATGGCTGTGGCCTCGCGGCGCGCTCGCCGGCGACTTCGGCGA
>DAOMZC010000342.1:0-6781 GCA_035437965.1 Pseudomonadota bacterium | reverse complement strand
GCCGCACCACCGGCGTAGGCGAGCTCGGGCGGCAGATCGGGCAGGTCGATGAGCGTCGAGTCCCCGAGGACGGCGGCGCGCTCGATGGTGTTCTCGAGCTCGCGCACGTTGCCCGGCCAGGGGTGGCGGCGCAGCGCCCGCTCGGCCGCCGGGGTGAGGCCGCTTACCGGCAGCCGCAGGCGCTCGGCGCAGCGGTGCACGAAGTAGCGGGCGAGCGGCAGGATGTCCTCGGGGCGCTCGCGCAGCGGCGGCACCGCCAGCGGCACGATGCTCAGGCGGTAATACAGGTCGGCGCGGAAGCGGCCGGCGGCGACCTCGGCCTCCAGGTCGCGCAGCGTCGCGCTGACCAGCCGCACATCGACCTTCACCGCGGTCTGCGCCCCGAGCGGCTGCACCGTGCGCTCCTGCAGCACGCGCAGCAGCTTGACCTGCAAGGACCCCGGCAGCTCGCCGATCTCGTCGAGGAACAAGGTCCCGCCGCTGGCCTGGGCGAACACCCCGGGCTGATCGCGGATCGCGTCGGTGAAGGCGCCGCGCACGTGGCCGAACAGCAGGCTCTCCAGCAGCGGCTCGGGCAGCGCCCCGCAGTTGACGGCGAGAAACGGCCCCGCCCGGCGCGGCGACAGGGCGTGCACGGCGCGCGCCAGCAGCTCCTTGCCGGTGCCGGACTCCCCGATGAGGAGCACGCCGGTCGCGTGCGCCGCCACCTTGGCGATCTGGGCGAGCAGCTCGCGCATGCGCGGCGCGGTGGCGATAAACCCCGGCCCGACGAGCGGGGTGGCCGGCGCCGCGGCGGCGGGGAGGAAGCGGCGGGCGGCGCGATCGCCGAGCCGCTCCTCACGCGCGGCGGCCTTGCGCAGGGCCAGGGTCACCTCGGCGGCGCGGCAGGGCCAGCCGAGGCAGTCATAGGCGCCGGCGGCGATCAGGGTGGCGGCGCAGTCTTCTTTATGGAGCTCGTCGCGCGCCACCAGCGCGAGCACCGGCGCCCCATGGCGGGCAAGCGCCGCGAGCTGCGCGGGCGCTGCGCTCAAAGGCGGCGTCAGCTCGCAGAGGATGAGCTCATGGGGCTGGCGATCGAGCTCCGCGAGCGCCGCCGCCAGCTCGCGCACCGTGCGCACCGCGTAGCCGGCCTCGCGCAGGCCCGGACCAAGCCCGGCCGCCTCTGCCGTCGCCAGCAGCAGGAGCGACCGCCGCCGCGCCCGCGCGCCCTCGGGAGGCCTGGCCGATTCGTCGGTTGCCGAGTCAGGCGCCGGATCAGGCGATCGCCGCGCCGCCCCCCCAGACGATCGCTCGGGCGCTCGTTCAGCGGCTCTCTCAGGCGCTCGTCCAGGAGTGCGTTCAGCGGCTCGCTCAGGCGCTCGTTCAGCGGCTCGTCCAGGAGTGCGTTCAGCGGCTCGCTCAGGCGCTCGTTCAGCGGCTCGCTCAGGCGCTGGCTCAGCGGCTTGCTCGGGCGTCCGTGTAGGTGCCCCTTCAGGCACCTGTTCGGGCGCCTGCTCAGGCTGGGTCTCAGCGTCGGAGGAATCGGCGCTCCGCATGCCGGCACCCTACGGGAGGTTTAAAGGCCATGTCAACGCGAACCCCGCAAGCCGACGTGCTTGTGGATATACTGCCCGGCCATGCCGACAGTATTCCTCGGCTCGGTGGGACCGCCGCTGATCGTCTTGCACGCCCTGTTGGCGCTGGTGCTCGGCGGCTCGAGCGTCCACCAAGCGGTGATTGCGACGCAGGCGCTGCGCGGCCGCCCGCTGCCCGGCCGGCTGGCGCGCCTTTATTCCCTGATCGCCCTGGGCGCCTACGTGGCGACCCTGGTGAGCGGCGCGCTCGTCTACCCGCGCTATCGCTACTTCGTGCGCGGCCTCTACCTGGACCGCTACGCCCCGTGGGCGTCGAACCTGTTCGACTTCAAGGAGAACCTGGCCACCCTCGGGCTGCCGCTGGCGATCGGGGCGTTCATGGTCGCCCGCGAGCTGGCGCCGGCGCGTCTCGCGGGGCGCCCGGGCCAGCCCGCCAGCCTCCCCGGGGCGCGCCTGCTCTACGGCCTGTTCGCGCTCGGCACGTCGCTGATCGGCGTCTTCAACATCATCGCTGGGCTCCTGTGCACCAGCGTGCGGGGCCTGTAGCAGCATGCGGCCCGCCCGCCTGTATGCAGCTGGGGCGCAGTGCCTCGCCACCTCGCTGTGCTTCTTCCTTACCGCGGTGATAAAGCTCCCGGTGGTCCTCTACTTCCCGCTCGGCCGCAGGTGGAGCCTGGCGCCAAGTCCGGGTGAGCTGAGCATGGACTTCTACGGCCGATCGCTCCTCGCGCTGGTCAGCGGCGCCGTCGCGGCGCTTGGGACGCTCGCCGTGTTCTGGGTACACAACAAGCTCCGCGGTGCCCCAGTAACTAACGGTCCTCCCGCTGCTGCCGATGCCGATTCCCAAACGGCAACCCAGAAGCGCCGCGAAAACGGGCTCGCCCTGCTCGCTGGCTACGTAGCGACGGCGCTGCTCCTGGCGATGGGGGTCTACGCCTACGAGCTCTACGGGCGCGTCCCGGTCCCCGAGCCGCTTCCGGCGGGTCTGTTCGCGCAGCCGCTCTCGTCGCCGTCGACCCCTCAGGCGCCCCCAGGCCCGGGGGGGCCGGCCGGCTCCGACTAGCGCCGCCCTTGCCCTTGCCCTTGCCCTCAGCCCAAGCCCCGCCTAACTCTGCAAGGCGCGATGCCGATGGGCTTCGCGTTGACGAAGCGTTTGCCCAGCGCCTAATGTTTGGGATATATTGAGCCTAGTGGCTACCGGGCTTCAAGCAGCCGTCCAAGAGTGCGTGGGGAAGGAGCAGGCGGGTCGCCGGCCGCGGTCCAATGGGTTTGTGGTCGTCACCGCGGCGGCGCTGTCCGTGGTCTCTTTCGCCGCCGTCGTGGCCGTTTCGGCGCTCGGGCTCGGGCTCTTTGCCGGGGTCGCTACGGCGGTGCCGCGCAAGGGCGGCTCGTTCGGCAAGCTGGCGGTGTTCTCGCGCGTTTTGTCCTACATCGAGAGCAACTACGTCGAGGAGATCGACCAGGACGAGCTCGTCTACGGAGCGATCCGCGGCATGCTCGAGACGCTCGACCCGCACACCACGTTCCTCAAGCCCGATCAGTATCGGGAGATGAAGAGCGACACCTCCGGGCAGTTCTCGGGGATCGGCATCGAGGTCGATCTGCGCGACGGCGTGCTCACCGTGCTATCGGTGATGGAGGGCACTCCGGCGGCGCGCGCGGGCCTGCAGACCGGGGATCAGCTGCTCAAGATCGACGATCAGCCGACCCGTGGCATGACCGACTACGTCCAGCGCATGCGCGGCAAGAAGGGCACCCAGGTCCTGCTCGGCGTCCTGCGCAAGGGCTGGGGCGCGCCGCGCTCGCTGTCGGTCACTCGCGAGCTCATCCGCGTCCGCTCGGTCGAGTCGTTCCTCCTGGAGCCGGGCTACGGGGTGGTGAAGCTCAAGCAGTTCACCGAGAACATCGACCGCGAGGTCGAGGCGGCGCTGGTGGCGATGGAGAAGGAGTCGGGGGGGCAGCTGGCGGGCCTGGTGCTCGACATGCGCAATAACCCCGGCGGGCTGCTCGATCAGGCGGTCAAGGTCGCCGATGCGTTCATCGACAGCGGTCTCATCGTCCGCACCGAGGGGCGCAGCGGTCGCATCCTCGACGAGGAGCGCGCCCACCAGCGCGGCACCCGGGCGAACTTCCCGATCATTTGCCTGGTAAACGGCGGCTCGGCCTCGGCGGCCGAGATCGTCGCCGGGGCGCTGCAGGATCACGGCCGCGCCGTCGTCATGGGCACCCAGACCTTCGGCAAGGGCTCGGTGCAGACGATCATCGAGCTGGAGGACGGCAGCGCCCTCAAGCTGACGATCGCGCGCTACTTTACGCCCTCGGGCCGGTCGATCCAGGAAAAGGGCATAACGCCGGACGTCGTCGTCGATCAGGTAAAGATGTCGGAGGTCCGCCCGGTCACCTCGGACGAGCCGGCGCAGAAAGAGCGCGACCTTCACGGTCACCTTAAAAACAAGCAGCGCGAGCCGCGCGGCGAGCTGCGCGGACGCTCGGGTCCACCGGCGGGGTACGGGGTAATCGCCCAGCACTCGCAGGCAGGCGAAGACTTTCAGCTCCGTACGGCGTACGATTATCTGAAGGCTTGGAACATCTTCGCGCTACGGCTGGCCCCGCACCGCAGTCCCAACCAGCAGCTTGCCGGCGGGGCACCGCTGCGCAGCTTCCTGTCGCGGCGGCCGATTGGTGGCGGTCTTGGGGGTGGTCTTGGGGGTTCCAGCGGCCCGAGCGCTCAGCCCGCACCGGCCAGCTCTGCCAGCCCGGCCAACCTGGGCGGCACGCCGGCGCCGCGCGGTCCGGTGGGCGGCCAGCCAGAGTCGCGGCTCGAACTCAGGCCAGACCTTGGGCCAGACCTTGGGCCCAATCCGAAGTCCGAGTCCAATACGAAAATCAGTACTCCGGTTCATACTCCGACTCCAGCCAGTACTCCGGCAAGCGCTCCGGCAAGTACCCCGGCAAGGGGTTCGACGAGTACCAGGCTCAGCGCCGGAGCAAAATGGACAAAATGGAGCGATCAGGGACAAAAAGATGTCCCTGTAAATCAAGCGGCAAGTCAAGCGGTGAGTCAAGCAGCGGGTCTTTGGGCCGAGCGGTCGACGGCCAAGGCCCAAAGTCCTGGCGGATGATGGGCGAGTTTTCCGGGGTGCTTGACCCACCAATTGATGGGTCCTAAAATCGCAATTGCCGTATTAGGCTAACTATGCGCCAAAACGCGGGTCATGTATAAGCTCATTATCGAGGACGACGAGGGTAAGACGACGGAGGTCCCCATCATCCGCGACGAGATAACCGTCGGGCGGAAAGAGGGGAACACGATTCGTCTGACAGAGCGCAATGTCTCGCGGAGGCATGCGCGGATCACTCGTCAGAATAATGCGCTCTATATCGAGGACCTGCTCAGCTATAACGGCATCAAGGTCAACGGCGATCGGATACAGGGCAAGGTCGCGATAGGCGACGGCGATCGCGTCCAGATCGGCGACTACCAGCTCTCGATCAAGCTCGATAAGGCGAGCGTCAAGCCGGGCGCGGCCGGGCAGCCGGCGATGGGTACCGCGCGCCAGCCCGACCTGGCGATGGCCGGGGCCGCGACCGTGCCCGTCCAGGCGGTCGCCAACGCCTCACTGCCGACGGTGCAGCACCCGGCGGTAGCCTCGACCGTGAAGGCCCCGGACAAGCCGGCGCGCCTGATCGTCATCTCGACCAACTTCGCTCGCCAGGAATTCCCGCTCGACAAGGCGGCCGTCGTCATCGGCCGCACCGACGACAACGACGTGGTCTTGAACCACCGGTCGATCTCCCGCCACCACGCCAAGATCGTGCGCGAGGGCGAGCACTTCCACATCGTCGACATGCAGAGCGCCAACGGCGTGCGTGTCAACGGCGAAGAGTACGGCAAGGTCGAGCTGCGCAAAGGCGATCAGATCGACCTCGGGCACGTCCGGCTCATCTTCGTGCCGCCCGGCCAGGACATCGACATCCGCGACAAGATCGTCGACCTGGACCGCAAGGGGGCGCCGGTGGTGGCGATCGTCACCCTCGCGCTGCTGGTGCTGGGAGTCGGCGGCGCCGCCTTCTGGTGGATCAACCGGCCGGCGCCGGTCGACGCCGAGAGCGACGCCGCCAAGCTGCTCGTCGATGTCGACGGCGACATGCAGAACCGGCGGTGGGCCGAGGCGATCGCCAAGTCCAACCGCGTGATCAGCAACCCCGCCGTCTCGGCCAAGACCCGCGAGAGCGCGAGCGTCCGCCGCGGCCGCGCCGATCAAGAGAGCAAGGTCCAGCCGACCTACGATCGCTTCGTCAACTCCGGCGACAACTACGATCAGGCGCTGGCGCTGTACAAAGAAATCCCGCCCGAGTCGGTCTACCACGCCAGCGCCCGCGAGAACTACGACAAGCTCTTCCCGCTGTTCGTCGAGAAGCACATCAAGGCCGCCGAAGACGCGCGCGCCCTGGGCCGCTGCGACGACTTCCGCTCCGAGGTCAAGATCGTCCTCGACGTGGATCCCAAGCAGATCAAGGCGCTGGCGGCCAAGGATCGGCCGTGCTCCGAGAAGAGCGGCGGCCCGTCCAATAACGACACGCAGGTGGCCTCCACCGCGCCCGAGCACCACCGCTCGCCGCGGCCGGCGCGCGAGAAGCCCGTCGCCACCGCCCCCGAGCCCCCCGAGGCGCCGGCGCCCAAGGTGCCCGAGGCCAACGCCGCCGAGGCCGATCAGACCCTGAGCAACGCCCAGACCGAGTACGTCAACGGCAACTTCAGCCAGGCGATCAGCGTCGCCAAGTCGGTGCAGCGCATAAACCCCACGCGCGCCTGGCGGATCATCGGCGCCGCGGCGTGCAACATGAAGGACGTCAAGCTCGCCAGCGAGGCGTTCAAGCACCTGGACTCGGCGAGCCGCCAGTACCTGGTCTACACCTGCCAGCGCCAGGGCATCACCAACACCAACGGCAGCCAGTTCCGCCTCAACGAGCAGTAACCGCGGCCCCGTCCGCCCCTCCCCGCTCAGCTCGCCGTACTTTTCCTCTTCCCTGCACGGGCCCCGGTAGTTTCAGCTCGGCTTGGCGCGCGGCAGCGCGGCGACGGCCTTGTAGCCGGCGGCGACCTCGGGCAGGCGCAGGGCGGGCCAGGGGACGAACTCGCGGTGCGCCCCGCCGGGGAGGACGCGGGCGATCGCCTGCAGGTCGATCTCGCCGTGACCGGGCGG
>DAOMZC010000341.1:0-6790 GCA_035437965.1 Pseudomonadota bacterium | reverse complement strand
GAACAGCGGCCCCGGCGAGGTGGCGGCAGCCCCTGCCGGCCCGGCGGGCGCTCGGGCGGAGCTGGCGGTGCCGGTTGGGCTGGCGGGGCCGGCAGGTCGGGCCGAGGCGGTGAGGCTGGCGGAGCCGGTAGCGACGGTGAGGTTATCCGGGCTGGCGGTGCCGGGCGAGCTGGCGGGGGCAGCAGGGCCGCTGGCGGCAGTCGGACTGGCGGCGGGCTCGGCGGGGCTCATCTCGGCGTCGCTGCGGATCGCCGTGTCCTCATCGGGCAGGAGGTTGCGCAGCGCCGCCCGGTAGCGCTTGCCGCCCTGGCGGTAGAGCACATCCACCCGCTGATCCTCGCCGCCGAGCGGCTGACCGCTGGCGTCACACTCGACCCACACTTTCGCCCCGCGCAGGCGCTTCGCTACCCAAGCCACAGCGCACCCTAGATGACCGGGCCCGGCGCTGGCAAGCGTTTCGCGCGCCGCCCAAAGACGGCGCCGGGCGCGGACCGCATCTTGATCTGTTTGGTCAGTAAAGCGGCAGCAGCTCGATGCCGGGGCGGAAGTCTTCGACCGTCGTATAGGTCGCCGCAAGGTCGAGGGCGAGGACCTTTTTGTGCTCGTCCTCCATGGCGAAGCTCGAGGAGAGGATGAGCTGCTCGTAGCCGATCGTCTGATAGCCGGTGGGGATCACCGCGTGGCCATAGACCAGCACCTGCGCCCCGGCGACCCCGAGCAGCGCCTGCGCCTTGAACGGCGGCAGCGCCTGCTCCCACAGGAGCTGCCCGAACAGCCGCGCCGTCGCCTCGCCGGGCTTGGGCGCCTTGGTGCGGCTGCGCGCCTCCGCCTTGGGCGCGACGTAGCGGCGGTAGTCGATCGCCTCCAGCTCGCTCAGGCTGGCGAGCTCGGCGGCCGGGGCGGCGTGGCTGAACAGCACCCCGCAGGGGGCGATCGCCCACAGCGGCAGCGTCTTGAGGAAGCTGGCCATCCAGACGCTGTTCTCGATCCCCAGGCGCTGCTCCAGCGACCCGGCCTCATCGCGGGCGAACACCGCGGTGCGCGGCCCGCCGATGTGGGCGTGCTCGTGGTTGCCAAGCAGCGCGGTGACTCGCCCGGGGCAGCGCTCGGCAAGCAGCTGCAGCCCGAGCAAGATCGCCGGCGACTCATCGCGATAGGGCCGGCCGCGCAGCGGCGCCTGCCCGCCCCCCGCGGCGGCGGTCGGCCACTGCTCGGGCGGGAGCAGCGGCCCATGTAGAAGATCGCCAAGAAAGAGCAGGTGGGCGTCGTCCCCCATGCCCTCAAAGCGCGCGACGATCGACAGAAAGTCGCGCAGGTTGCCGTGCAGATCAGCGGCGACGAGCAGGCGTCCGCGATCGGGATATCGAGCGAGCTTTCGACTGTTTGCCATCGCGCAGGGCCAAGAGGGAAGCGTCCGCCCCGATCTGCCTGGACGATCGCCCTAGACTGGACGATCAGCAGATCAAAGATTACGGCGCGCAGTCATCATATCATTTCCGCGCACTAACCCTTGTCCCCGAGGGAGCTTCCGGTTACTAATCTTGACTGCTTCCAAGGGCGACCTAGCTTGAACCATCTATAACCATGTGCCTGTGCGCAGCAGCATGGACCGCGAGCCTCCTATAAGATCGCCCTCGCATTGCCAACAGGCCCCTTGGGTGCAGGCGCCCTTGAGCGCCGCCCCAGGTTGACCGCTAGCCTCTCGTTACGGTGGGAAAGCAGCTGACATGATCACCACGCTGATTAAAAAAATCTTTGGCACCAGCCACGATCGCGAGATCCGGCGCCTCCAGCCCCTGGTGGCGCGCATCAACCACCTGGAAGAGGCCTGGAAGAAGAAGTCCGACGACGAGCTGCGCGGCATGACGGCGCAGTTCTGGGAGCGCCTCGACAACGGCCAGCCGCTCGACAGCCTCCTCCCCGAGGCGTTCGCCACCGTGCGCGAGGCCAGCCGGCGCATCGTCCACATGCGCCACTACGACGTGCAGCTCATCGGCGGCATGGTCCTTCACCGCGGGGCGATCGCCGAGATGAAGACCGGCGAAGGCAAGACCCTGGTGGCGACCTGCCCGCTGTACTTCAACGCACTCTTACGCAAGGGCGCGCACCTTATCACCGTCAACGACTACCTCGCCACCCGCGACGCCGAGTGGATGGGGCGGATCTACAAGTTCCTCGGCATGTCCGTCGGCACCATCGTCCACGGCCAGTCCGACACCGAGAAGCAGCACGCCTACCGCTGCGACATCACCTACGGCACCAACAACGAGTTTGGCTTCGACTACCTGCGCGACAACATGAAAGAGTCGATCGAGCGCTACGTGCAGCGCGACCTGCACTACGCGATCGTCGACGAAGTCGACTCGATCCTCATCGACGAGGCGCGCACCCCGCTCATCATCAGCGGCCCGGCGGAACAATCGGCTCACATGTACTTCAAGGTGAACCAGATGATCCCGCGGCTGAAAAAAGACGTCGACTACACCGTCGACGAGAAGCACCACTCGGCGGTGCTCACCGACTCGGGCGTCGAGAAGGCCGAAAAGCTTTTGGGGATCGGCAACCTCTACGATCCGCAGAACATCGAGTACAACCACCACGTCCAGCAGGCGCTGCGCGCCCACTCGCTGTACAAGCGCGACGTGAACTACATGGTCACCGACGAAGGCAAGGTCGTGATCATCGACGAGTTCACCGGACGCCTGATGCCCGGACGACGGTGGTCCGACGGCCTGCACCAGGCGATCGAGGCCAAGGAGAACGTCCAGATCGAGGAAGAGACGCAGACCCTGGCGACGATCTCGTTCCAGAACCTGTTCCGGCTCTACGGCAAGCTCGGCGGCATGACCGGCACCGCCGACACCGAGGCGGAAGAGTTCCACAAGATCTACAAGCTCGACGTCGTCGTCATTCCGCCGAACCTCCCGATGGTGCGCAAGGACTTCCCCGACCTCGTGTACAAAAACGAGCGCGGCAAGTTCCGCGCCGTCATCGACGAGATCGCCGACTGCTACGAGCGCGGCCAGCCGGCCCTCGTCGGCACGGTGAGCGTCGAGAAGAGCGAAGTGCTGAGCGCGATGCTCAAGAAGAAGGGCATCCCGCACACGGTGCTCAACGCCAAGCACCACGCCCGCGAGGCGGCGATCGTCGCCCAGGCCGGGCGCGGCAAGCAGGTCACGATCGCCACCAACATGGCCGGCCGCGGCACCGACATCTTGCTCGGCGGCAACGCCGAGTTCATGGCGCGCGCCGAGGTGTTCGGCGAAGAGGCGGCCTGCCGCCCCGGCGCCTGCGACGAGACCAAGCCCGAGTACATCGAAGCGCTGAAGAAGTTCCGCGCCATCACCGACGCCGACAAGAAGCTGGTCCTCGGCGCCGGCGGCCTCCACATCCTCGGCACCGAGCGCCACGAGTCGCGCCGCATCGACAACCAGCTGCGCGGCCGCGCCGGTCGCCAGGGCGATCCCGGCTCCAGCCGCTTCTACCTGTCGCTTGAAGACGACCTTTTGCGCATCTTCGGGGCCGAGCGGATCACCGGCCTCATGGAGCGCCTGGGCATGGAAGAGGACGTGCCGATCGAGCACGGCATGGTAAACCGCGCGATCGAGAACGCCCAGCGCAAGGTCGAGGCGCACCACTTCGACAGCCGCAAGCACCTGCTCGAGTACGACGACGTGATGAACCAGCAGCGCAAGAGCATCTACGCGCTGCGCCGCTCGGTGCTCGAAGGGCGGCTTGCCGGCTTCGACGTCGAGGCGCTGCTTGCCGGCAAGACCGACACCGCGCAGCGGCCCAAGGATGTCGACGCCGACGAGTTCGCCGCCACTCAGGCGGTCAAGGCCGGGCGGGTTCGCCAGGAGTACGACAAGCTCAGCGAGCGGCTCAAGCCCCTGGTCACCGCCCTGGTGGGCGCGTTCTGGCTGTCCCCCGAGGACGAGGCCGCCGAGAAGGCCGCCGCCAACCAGGACGCCGCGGTGACGGCCGATGGCAGCGAGCCGGTCGCCGCCGCCGGCAGCGACGAGGCCAGCGGCAGCGGCCGCATCCGCGATCAGCGCGCCTTCACCCACGAGCTGTACCGCCGCTTCGGCGCCGTCATCGAGTTCAAGCGCGAGGCCGACGATAAGGCGGCGATCATCACGCGCGCCACCCACGAGGCGACGGTGTCGATGATCCAGCAGCGCAAGCGGGTCTACGACCTCGCCTACGACCTCGTCGAGAAGCTGTGCGTCGAGCACTGCCCGGCGGACAAGTCGCCCGACGACTGGGATCAGGCGGCGCTCATCGCGGCGCTCAAAGAGCAGTTCAACCTCGAGGTGTCGCTAAAGGACACGCCGCTGGAGGTCGCGGCGATCGCCGATCGGGCCTGGGAGCAGATCGAAAAGTTCACCGCGGCGCGCGAGGAAGAGCTCGACATGAACTTCCTCTACGTCGCCCGCCACTTCTGGCTGGAAGAGATCGACAATCAGTGGATCGATCACCTGAAGGCGATGGACGGCCTGCGCGAGGGCATCGGCCTGCGCGGCTACGGCCAGCGCGATCCCAAGCAGGAGTACAAAAAAGAGGGCTACACGATGTTCCTGCAGATGATGGACTCCATCGCGCAGAACGTCGCCACCAAGCTCTACAAGGTGCGCCTCGATCGCCAGCCGTCGAGCCAGACGCCCGAGCAGCAGGCCGTGGCCAAGCTGCCCGAGTTCAAGGTCAAGCAGCGCCGCATCGTCCTTACGCACGCCGCCACCCCGACCTCGGGGGCCGAGGAAGAAAAGAGCACCCGCGATGCGGCGCGTGATGACCAGCCCGAGACCCCGGCCGGCGCCGAGGCCAAGGGCAAGACGGTCAAACGCGAAGAGGGCAAGGTCGGCCGCAACGAGCCGTGCCCGTGCGGCTCGGGCAAAAAATACAAGAAATGTCACGGGGCTGGCGCGGCCGGCTAACCGGCGGGAATAGGCGCTGCCGGAGGGACGTTAAACAGGCATGTTGGAGCGCAACTATAAAAAGCCCGCGGACTACCGCGCCCGGTTCGAGCAGGCGGCGCTCGGGCACCTGGGCGCGCTGTACGGCACGGCCCTGCGGCTGACCCACAACCAGCGCGACGCCGAGGACCTCGTCCAGGACTCGCTGCTGTCCGCGTTTCGCGCCTTCGACCAGTTCATCCCCGGCAGCCAGTGCAAGGCGTGGCTGTTCAAGATCCTCACCAACACCTTCATCAACAAGTACCGCCGCCGGGTCCTGGAGCGGCAGGTGGCGCAGTCGATGGAGCGCTCGGGCGAGACCGGGGTGATGTCCTCGGGCGGGGTGCGGGCGGCGCGCGACGCCGAGGAGACGCTGCAGTATTCGCTCATGTCCGAGGCGATCCACAAGGCGCTCGGCGATCTGCCCGAGGAGTTCCGCCTGGCGGTGGTGCTGTGCGATGTCGAGGAGTTCTCCTACCGCGAGATCGCCGATATCATGGAGTGTCCGGTCGGCACCGTGATGAGCCGCCTGCACCGCGGGCGGCGGCTGCTCCAGGTCGCCCTGCGCGAAGAGGCCCTACGCTGCGGCATCGTCCGCAACGAGCCCGGCGAGCAGGACGAGCTGGCGGCGCGACGGGCCCCGGCGGCGGTCGCCGGCGCCGCGGGGGCCGCCGGAGCCCAGGTCTACCAGCTGCCCCGGCGACAAGGATCGGCGACCAAGAAACCGTAGATTCGACGACGTAAGACCATGCAGTGTCGAGACATCGAACGCGATCTGGACAGCTTCATCGACGGCGAGCTGGCTGTACCAGAGAGTCTTGAGGTCGAGGCCCACCTCCATAGCTGCACCGCCTGTCAGCAGCAGGTCGAGGAGCAGCGCACCATGAAGCGCTCGCTGCGCCTGGTGCTGCGCCCGCCCGAGCTGCCCGAGACGCTGCGCGACTTCGTGCGCGAGAGCCTCAACGGCGAGCTGCGCGAGGCGCAGCGGGCCTCCCGCTGGCAGCGCCTGCGCCGTCCGGTGCTGCTCGGCATGTCGGGCGTCGCGCTCGTCGTGGCGCTGCTCACCGCCACGTTCTATCCGTCGCGGCCCGAGGTCGTGATGGAGTCGATGATCATCAAGCACCAGCGCAACCTGCCGCTTGAGATCACCGGCGGACCCGAGGTCGTGCGCAGCTGGTTCGACGGCAAGGTGCCGTTCGCCGTGCCGCCGCCGCGGGTCGAGCCGATCGCCTCGCTGCGCGGCGGTCGCATCAGCCAGCTCGGCGATCGCGAGGCGGCGTACCTGCAGTACGAGCAGCGCGGGCAGCGGATCTCGGTGTTCGTCTTCGATCCGAGCGGGCTGCGCCTGCAGGCCCCGCGGCGGGCGGTGATCCACAACCGCGAGGTGTTCATCCAGGGGACCCGCGGCTACCACATCGCGGTGTTCCAGGATCGCGATCTCGGCTACGCGATTGCCGGCAGCGTGGACGAGCCGGAGTTTATCCAGTTTGTCTCCGCGATCATGCGCTCGCCGTAGCCGCGGGCGCGCGGAGCTTCTCGCCGCCGAGGCTTGGCTGTAAGATCACCGCGGTGCTGGGGACACTATATTCCGTGGGGGAGCTGCGCGGCCGAAGGTGCCGGCGGGCCGCGCGCCACCTGTCGCTCGGCTGCTGGCTCGCGCTCGTCCTGCCTGGCCTCGGGCTGGGGATGGTACCGACGGCGCAGGCGGGCGGCGCGGCTGCGCGGCCGAAGAAGCTGTCGCCGATGCTGCAGCACGTGCGGCAGGGGGTCACGGCGTTCCACGCCGGCGACTATGCAGCGGTGCGCAGCGAGCTGCTGCCGCTCTTTACGAGCGGCGC
>DAOMZC010000340.1:0-6792 GCA_035437965.1 Pseudomonadota bacterium | reverse complement strand
CGGCAGCGACTCGATGTGGCGCAGGGTCTGCAGGCTGCCGCGGTGCAGCGGATCGATCGCCAGCGCCTCGCGCAGGGCATCGAGCGCCGCCGCCTCATGCCCGAGCGCCCGCTCGCACGCCCCGAGGATCCCGAGCAGCTCGGTCTTCTCAGCGGCGCCCATGCCGTCGCGGTGCTCGCCGAGCGCGGTCTGCGCGGCGTGCTTGGCGTCGACGAACTGGCCGCTCTCGAACAGCAGCGGGATGAGCCCGCGCAGCGCCGGCAGATCCGTGGGCATGAGATCGACGGCGCGGCGGTACGAGCGGCGCGCCTTGTCGACCTGCCCGCAGGCGAGCGCGGTCTGGCCGAGCCGGCACAGGCGCACGACCTGCAGCGGCCGCTCGGCCTCCTTGCGCGCCAGCATCTCGAGGATCGGCAGCGCCTCCTTGGGCCGCTGCTCGGCGAGCAGCAGATCGACCGTGTGCTGGGCGGCATCGACCTGCTCGGGATCGATCGACAGCGCCCGCTGGAACAGCTCCAGCGCCTTTATGCGATCGTCGATCGCCAGGTACTGCTTGCCGGCCTCGACGAGGTAGCGGGTCTTGTCGAGGCGGTTCTGGGTGTACTGCTCGGCCTCGCAGTACAGCTTGGCGGCGCGCTGGAACTCGCTGCGACCGCGGTACAGCTCGGCCAGGGCAACTGTCGTCCCGATGTGCTGGGGGTCGATCTCCAGGGCGCGGACGTAGTGCTCCTCGGCGGCGGCCTTGTCACCGAGCTTGCTCGCCGCCAGGCGCGCGGCCTCGTTATAGAGCGCCACCTTGCTCGGCTTGTCGTCGGTCAGGTGGGCGCGGCGCAGCAGCATCTTGATCGCGTCTTCATGCGAGTCGCTGATCTGCGACAGCCGCGCCACCGCCTCGATCGCCGCTGTGTTTTCGGGATCCACTTCCAGGACCCGCCGCCACGCCTGCAGGGCGGCCGGTGCCTGCAGCCGCGCCTGCTCGGCATCGCCGGCCGGCAGCTCGACCTCCATCACCCGGGCCAGCGCCGCCAGGAGCTCGGCGCGACCGCTGGTGGCGTGCTCGGCGTGGCGCTTGTAGGCGTCGATGAGCAGCGGCCAGTTCTTGTCCTTCTGGTAGTGGCGCTCAAGGCCCCGGTAGGCGTCGTCGGCCGCCGGGTCGAGGAGGACAATCTTCTCCAGGCACGCCACCGCCTGCGCCCCGTGGCCGGGCAGCTCCTCGTACTCGGCGACCAGGCGCCGGTACAGGGTCAGCCGCTCCTTGTCCGAGGGGACGTTGTCGGCGAGCGCGCTGACCACCCCGAGGTACTTCTCGGAGAGGTTGCCCTCCTGCGAGTAGAGTTTCTCCAGGGCGCGCAGCACGTCGAGATCGGTCGGCGCCTTGTGCCGCAGCGCCTCCCAGCGGCCGATCGCCGCCTTGCGGTCGCCGCCGTGCTCGGTGAACAGCTGCGCCGCCTCGCGCCGCGCCCGCAGCGCCGCCGCGGCGTCGTCGGCCTGGTCCAGCAGCGCCGCCTTGTCGTCGAGCAGCACGATGAGATCCGTCCAGTTGGCGTGCCGCCGCAGCACGTGCTCCAGGGCGGCCAGCACGTCGCGGCTGTGCGGATCGACCTTGCGCGCCTTCCTGCGCGCCGCCGCCGCCGAGACGCCATCGGACAGCCGGGCCTCGTAGATCTCGCCCTGCTCCAGGTACAGGTCGAGCTGCTGATCCTTGGCGGCGCCGCCCTCGCCGTCCGCGAGCAGGGCCGCCAGCTGCCCGAGCGACTCGGCCAGCTCCTTCCACTTCTCGGCGCGGCGGGTGAGGTCGATGCGCAGCGTGTACAGGCGCCGGCGCAGGCCCGGGTCCTTGGGATCGAGCTTCTGCACCTCGCCGAGCGAGGCCAGGGCGTAGTCGCTGTGGTGCAGCTTGTCGCCGTACAGGCGGGCGATGCGCAGCAGCACCTCGGCGCGCTCGCCGACTGGGATGAGCGGCACCTGCTCGCGCAGCTCGTGGAGCAGCTCGAGCCACTGGCCGCTGGCTCCGGCCAGGCGCTCCAGCTCGTCGAGGATCGATGCTCCGGGGGTCTCGCGCAGGGCGTCGCTCGGGGCCTCTTTGTAGGCGGCGAGCAGGGCCTGGAACGCCTCGGCGACCTGGCCCTTCTGGCGCTCGAAGATCTCCGCCGCCTGGCGCAGGCAGCTCGCCCGCGCCGCCGGGGTCGCCGCGACCTCCAGGCGGCCCAGCCACAGCTCGATCAGCCGATCGGACTCGCCGCGCTCGCCGAGCTTCTGCTCCAGCGCCGCCAGCTTGTCCTGGGCGTCCTGGCGGCTCGGCTCGTGCTGCAGCACGCGCAGCCAGCCTTCCAGGTCCTCATCGTCGGGCAGCGCCTCGCCGACCTGGTCGCCGATGGCCTCGCGCAGGGCGCGCAGCACGGTCAGCTCATCGCCGTCGAGCACGGTCAGCCCGTGGGCGGCGCCGAGCTCTTTCTGCAGCCCGCGCGGCAGGCCGGGGAGCACCGCGAAGTGCTGGCTCGGCTCGACGCCGCGGATGCCCGACAGGGCGCGGGTGAGCAGCAGCTGGAGCTCGGGCTCGCGCGGGTCGAAGCCGACAAACAGGAAGCTGCGCTTGCTGTACAGGTCATGCAACAGCTGATGCAGCGACTCATCGGCAAGGGTCCGCTGCAGCTCGGACTCGGAGAACACCAGCCCCTCGCCGGTGGTCGCGTCGCCGAGGAGCTGCAGCACGTAGCGGCTGCGCCCGTCCTGCTGGGCCTCGCGCGCCTGGGCCGCCGAGAGCGCGGTGAAGCTGCGCACCGACGTCCCACCGGCGCCCGCCGCCTGGCCCATCGCCTGGCCCACCGCCTGGACAAGCGCGCCATCAAGGAGCGTCGTGACCACGCTGCGCAGCGGCAGCTGCCCGCACAGCGTCAGGGTCTCGGGTAGCTCGCCGTCCGCCGGCTTGACCGCGGCGGCCAGCGCGGCGGCAAAGCCCTCGCCGAGCTGGCGACGGATGAAGCCGGCCACCGCCAGCGGCTGGGCATCGACCAGGCCGCGCACCGCCGCCACCTCGGCAGCATCGCCGCCCTGCCGGGCCACTTCTTCAAGCAAGCGGACAAGGACGCCGGTAAAAGTCAGGCGGCCCGGCGCCTTATCGCGGCCGAGCGACGAGCCCGCGCACAGCACGACGCGACCGGCGCGCAGCCGATCGACAAGGCGCTGAAAGTCATCCTGGACGCCGGCCGGGCTGCCGCGCCCTGGCTCGATCCCAACGTGGACCGGGACCTGGTGGGTCGCCAAATCCGTATGCCCCGCGACCTGACCGGCTCCTTGTCCGTGCCCATGCCCAGCTGAGTGTCCGCTCGCGCGATCTTGTTCCCGTGCAGGAGAGTGCTTTTTTGCCATTGCCTCGGCGTTATCACACAAGGACATGCGGCTTCAACAGGTAGTGGTTACGCGGGGTTGGCGTTGCCCCTGGCCGGACCTGTAAGCCACCGTCCTTGCGGGGACGGACTTTCTTGACCGCGGTTGCGCTTGCTGGTACTCCCGCTCCATGCGCTGGGCAGTGTTCGACGAGCTGGTGGGTCGGGCGACGCAGGATGAGACCGACGTGCGCCTTGCCCGCGAGGAGTGGAGCGCCCAGACCGGCCGCGTCCACCCCGACCACGAGCTATACGGCGAACGCAGCGATGCGTTCGTCGAGTGGTATGTCCTTGACCGCCGCGGGGTCGACGGCCTCACCGCGGTCGAGCGGGCGCTGCTACCGACCGCCCCGCCGCCGATCGTGAACGGCGCGGCCGCCGGGCCCGGCATCGATAATGGGCCCGATGGTGGGCCCAACGGTGTAATCGACAAGGGACTCGACCGCGCGACCTGTCTGGCGCTGCGGGCCGCGCACCGCAGCCTGTTCTTCGTCCGCGAGCTGCAGCCGGGCGGGGCGCGGGTCGACGACGTCCTCGGCGGCGCGCAGTTCGAGGTCGACGAGCGGCGCAGCCTCCGCGGGGTCCAGCCGGGCGATCTGTTCGAGACCCGCGTCGTCCCCGACCCCGAGCGGCCCTACCGCCTGGTGTTCAGCCGCGCCATGCTCTTTCACCCCCGCGGGGTCAGCACCGCGGTGTTCGAGCACGCCCGCGCCGCGCGCGCCCGCCGCGAGCCGCGCGCCGTCGTGCTGGCCCGGCTGCAGCGGCTGCGGCTGCGCTGCTTCGCCTACAAGCACGTCGCGCCGCTGCGCATCTATTCGCAGAAGGACGCGCCGCCCTAGCGGACCAGGCCGCCCGCCTGCGCCGCCCGCCGGGGTGTGCAAACATTGCCCAGTCATAACTGAAAACCGCAAGGAGCCGACTCGATGTCCATCTCTACGTGCCTCGCCCGGTCCGGATCGCAGTCCCCGTCAGTCGCCAGGCTGCTCGGTAAAAAGTCCACCCAGCTCCTCGCCCTGCTCGCCGTGCTCGCTCCGGCGGTCGCCGGTGCCGCCGATCCCGGCGATCCCTTAAATGGCAAGTTCACGATCGAAGAAGCCGTCAAGGGTCTGTCCGGCGCCGGCAAGCTGACCGCGGTCATCGAGACCTCGCTCGGCTCCTTCACCTGCGAGCTGTTCGAAAAAGACGCCCCCGGCACCGTCGCCAACTTCGTCGGCCTGGCCCGCGGCCTGCGGCCCTACCGCGATCCGGTGAGCGGCCAGTGGGTGAAAAAGCCGTTCTACGACGGCCTCATCTTCCACCGCGTGATCCCGAGCTTCATGATCCAGGGCGGCGACATCAAGGGCAACGGCACCGGCGAGCCCGGCTACACCATCCTGGACGAGAAGAACGACCCCCACAGGTTCGATCGCGGCGGCATGCTGGCGATGGCCAACCGCGGCCCGAACACCGCCGGCTCGCAGTTCTTCATCACCGAGGGCGCGACCCAGATGCTCGACGACGGCGCTCGCCCCGGCGCGCACTACCAGATCTTCGGCCAGTGCACCCCGGCCGAGCTCGTCCAGAAGATCGCCGCCGTGCCGCGCGACGGCCGCGACAAGCCCTTCCAGGACCTGAAGATCGTCAAGGTCACGGTGAGCCGCGGCGGTGACGCCAAGGCCGCCCCCGGCGCCGCCAAGGGTGCAGCCAAGCCTGCGGCCAAGGGCACCGGCACCGGCGGCAAGTAGCGTGACCCGGGCCCCAAGTTGGCCCAGACAACCCCGATAACCCCGACAACAAGGCCAGCCGGCCGCGAGCCCGCGCGCCGGCTCCTCGCTGCGATCTGGCGATGGGAACTAGCTTGAAATCAACTGGGCTTCTCGATACGGTGAGGGCTATGCGACGGACGCTGTTTACGGTTGCGTATCTTGGACTGGGGATGGCGCTCGGCATGATGGCGGTGGCCCCGTCAAAGGCCCAGCAGGCCGACGAGGTCGTGCGGTTCAAGATCACAAACCCCGGCCAGGCCCTGTACAAAGTGGCCATCCCGCGGGTGCTCGGCGAGGGCGCGGCGGCGCAGGTGATGACCGAGGTCGTCGCCAACGACCTGGCCCTGTCGGGCTTCTTCAAGGTGCTCGATCCGGCTTCGTTCGTCGCCGATCTCGCCAAGGAGAACCTGAACATCACCCCCGACTCGTGGAAGACCGTCGGCGCCGAGAGCGTGATCAAGGCCCGCGTCAGCCAGAGCGCGGGCGATCTCAGCGTCGAGTTCCGCCTGTTCGAGGTGGTCAAGGGCGACTCCCCGGTGCTGATCAAGAACTACCGCGCCGGCGAGGTCAACACGCGCAACCTGGCGCACCAGTTCGCCGCCGAGGTGGTCAAGTACTTCACGAGCGAAGACTCGTTCTTCGGGACGCAGATTGCGTTCTCCAAGGTCTCCGGGCAGACCAAGGAAATCGCGATCATGGACTGGGACGGCGCCGGCGTGCACACGGTGACCGGCAACGGCTCGCAGAACATCCTGCCGTCGTGGCACCCGAGCGGCGGGAGCCTCTTGTACACGAGCTTCGTCCGCGAGTCGCCCGATCTGTGGATGGTCGCGGCGGGCGGCGGCAAGCCGCGCCGGATCTCGACCCGCTCGGGCCTCAACACCGGCGGCGTGTTCGCGCCGGACGGCAGCAAGCTGGCGCTCACCCTGTCGTTCGAGGGCAACAGCGAGATCTACCTTCTTACGCCGGGCGGCGACATCGTCAAGCGGCTGACCAACAACACCGCCATCGACAGCTCGCCGAGCTGGTCGCCCGACGGGTCGCAGCTCGCCTTCGTCTCGGACCGCCACGGCTCGCCGCAGATCTGGGTGATGGCGGCCTCGGGCGGCGGCCAGAACAAGCTCACCCGCAAGGGCAACTACAACCAAGAGCCCGCCTGGAGCCCGCGCCCGGTCAACGGCAAGTCGGTGATCGCCTTCTCCGGCCGCGACGAGCGCGGCAACTTCGACATCTTCACCATCGACCCGAGCGGCGGCGATCTGGTCCGCCTGACCGAGAACCGCGGCAGCAACACCCACCCCACCTGGGCCCCCAACGCCCGCGCCATCGCCTACAAGAGCAGCCGCGGCGGCATCTACGCCGCCACCTTCGACGGCAAGACCGAGCGTCCCGTCTACCGCGGCGGCGCCGAGAGCCCCAGCTGGGGCCCGCTGCGCAAGTAGCCCCGACCCGCCGGCGCGCCATGGGCCACGCCCAGCCCTTCGACAAGACCCATCCAATGACACGCTGCGCGGGCGGCGCGGGTTTTCTGACGACGCCGCTAGCGCCGGCGCTTGCGCGTATCAGCGGGCCCTGACGGAGGCGATTTCGGGGTCGCTAGAGCCTGGGTGAGCGCCGCGGCGGCGGGTGCCGCAGGCGCGGGCGATTGCGGGGCCGCTAGA
>DAOMZC010000339.1:0-6811 GCA_035437965.1 Pseudomonadota bacterium | reverse complement strand
CCGTTCGTGCCGCACACCGGCCAGATGCTTTACACCGGGCTGGTCACGCTGGCGGCCGGACTTGCGGGCATGCTGCTTACCTATCGCCTGCTCCGGCGCCACTTCGCGGGCGGGGCGGCGCTGGCGGGCGCCGTGACGGCCGTCGTCCTTACGCCCCAGCTGTGGTACCTGACGATCCAGCCGCACTACCAGCACGGGCTGGCCTTCGCCGCGGTGGCGCTCTTCATGGAGCGCTGGGATCGGCAGCGAGGGTCGCTGCGACCGCGGCGGTTCTTCGCGCTGGGCGTCCTTGGCGGGGTGGCCATGCTCATGCGCGCGCAGGAGGTGGTGTTCCTGCTCGCCCCGGTGCTGGAGCTGGTGCTGGCGCTGGTTCGCGGGGGGGCGCGGCCGGGACGGCGAATCGAGGCGACCGACCTCGGGGCGGCGCGAGCAGGACAGCGGGCCGGGGCGATTGGGCTCTGCGCGGGGGTGCTCGGGGTCGGGGTGCTGCTCGGGTTTCTGCCGCAGCTGGCGGTCTGGGGAGCCTACTTTGGCTGGTTCGTGCGGCCGCCGAACATCGAGACGCTGCGCCCGCTGCAGCCGGCGATCGTCGAGGTGCTGTGGTCGATGCGCGCGGGGCTGTTCCCGTGGACGCCGGTGGCTTATCTCGGCTGCGCCGGGCTGGGGCTCGGGCTCCGGCGCCGGGGGGACGCGGGGGTACCGGCGGAGCAGCAGCCGGCGGGGGGGCGGACGGACCGGCGCGGGCTGCTGGCGGCGGCGGTGGTGATCCTGCTGGCGGATGTGTATCTGGTGGCGTCGTCGTGGGTCTTTTATGGCGGGTTCAGCTTCGGGGCGCGCCGGCTCGCGGACTGCGCGGGGCTCCTCGGCATGGGGGTGGCGGAGCTGTGGGCAGCGGTGGGCGCGGGGCCGGGGTGGTGGCGGCGGCTGGCGCGGGCGGGGCTGTGGCTTGGCCTCTGCATGCTGGCGGGGCTCAACTTGACCCTGGTCGAGCTCGTGCGGCAGCGGCGGCTTCCCGACTCGGGGGCGGCGGCGTGGCCGGCTTATCGGCTGGCGCAGCGGGCCGGCGGGCCGCAGTGGCTGGTGGCGCTGCTGCGGCGCGGCTATCCGTTCGTGCAGCCGGCGGGGCTCTTGTTCGCGCTGCGCCACCAGGCTCCGCTGACCGCCTGGGAAGGGGTGGTCGGCAACTACGCGCTGGAAGAGGAGGCGCACGACCGGACGCCGAGCGGCGTGACCTGGGACTTTACCGGCCCGCAGGCCGAGCTGTTCACCGTGGAAGGACTGTCCGCCGAGCCGGCCAACGAGCACGGGCGGCTGATCGGGCCGCGGGTGCGCGTGCTCCTGCAGCCATTCGCAGAGGGCGCGATTGCTTGTGCGCTCGAGGTGACGACCGCGGGCCCGACCGAGCTCCCGGCTGCGGGCTCGGCTACGGGCTCGGTTAAGGGCTCGACTGCGGGCTCGACTGCGGGCTCGACCGAGCTCCCGGCTGCGGGCTCGGTTACGGGCTCGGTTACGGGCTCGACTGCGGGCTCGACCGCGGGCTCGACCGGCAGCGCGGGCGCGGGCTCGGTTACGGGCTCGACTGCGGGCTTGGCCGAGCTCTCGACTGCGCGCTCGACCGCGGGCTCGACTGGCAGCGCGGGCGCGGGGGAAGGCGAGCTTGAGCCGGAAGGGCTGGTCGTGATGTGGAACGGGCGGGTGCTGGCGACGCGGCGGCAAGGGGCGCGGACGCTGTTTACTCTGCCCGCCGCCGAGGTCCGGGCCCATGCGGTCGGCGAGCTCGTGCTGCTCCGCCCGGCCGCGGGGCCGCCGGCACGGCTGCGGCGGCTGCAGCTCACCGCCCTGCGGCCGTAACAGAGGCTACGGGCTGGGGAGGGTGCCGGTGACCAGGAGGCGAACCTCGGTCAGATCCTCGATGGCGTTGCGGATTCCTTCCCGGCCGAGGCCCGACTCCTTTACGCCGCCGTAGGGCATGTGGTCGATGCGGAAGCTCGGGAACGCGTTGATGATCACCGCGCCGACCTCGCGCTCGTCGAAGGCGCGCAGCGCGCGGCCCAGATCGCGGGTGAACAGCGCCGCCTGCAGGCCGTAGCGCGAGTCGTTTACCGTCTGCAGCGCGGCGTCGAAGCTTGCCACCCGGTCGAGGTTGCACACCGGGCCGAAGATCTCATCGCAGGCGGCGCGCGCGGTGGGCGGGACCGCGGCCAGTACCGTCGGCTGGACCATGGTCCCGTCGCGCTGGCCGCCGCACAGGAGCTGCGCCCCGGCGGTCACCGCCTCGCCCACCCAGGACTCGACGCGGCGGGCGTTTGCCTCGTCGATCATCGGGCCGACCATGACCTCGGGATCGCGGGGATCGCCGACCCGCGCGGCGCGGGCGGCGGCGACCAGGCGCTCGGTGAACTCGGCGTAGCGGCGGCCGCCGGGCGGCTCGACGAAATAGATGCGCTGGACGCTGATGCACTTCTGCCCGGCGTACGAGAACGCGCCGTAGACGAGCTTGGGGATGATCGCAGAGAGGTCGGCGCTGGTCACCGTCTCGTCGATGATGACCGCGGCGTTGCCGCCGAGCTCGAGGATGACCCGCTTGTGGCCGGCGCGCGCCTTGAGGTCCCAGCCGACCGCCCCGGAGCCGGTGAAGGTGAGGACCTTGCAGCGCGGATCGGTGACCAGCACATCGGCGGCGGCGCGGGTCGCCGGCAGGACGCTGAGGGCCTCTTTGGGCCAGGCGGTGGCGGCGATGATCTCGGCCAGGCGCAGGGTCGGCGTCGGCGCCTGCGAGGCCGGCTTGAGCACGACCGGGCAGCCGGCGGCCAGCGCCGGCGCGAGCTTGTGCACCGCCAGGTTGAGCGGGAAGTTGAAGGGGCTGATCGCCGCCACCGGACCGACCGGCACCCGCTGGGTGAGCCCGAGCCGACCCTGGCCGGGCGGGCGCAGGTCCATGGGCAGGGTGTGGCCCTCGCGCGCCACCCGCTGCGCCTCGCTGGCGGCGAGCTCGAAGCACAGGACGGCGCGCTCGACCTCGGCGCGGGCGTCGGCGATGGGCTTGCCGGCCTCGTCGCAGATCGCCAGCGCCAGCTCGTCGTGACGGGCGGTGATGCCGCGGGCGATGGCCGCGCAGATCTCGGCGCGCTGCTGGCTGGTCAGCGCCCGCGCCGCCCGGGTCGCCCGCTCGGCGGCGGCCAGGGCGGCCTCGAGCTCGCCGGGACCGGCCTCGCCGACCACCGCCAGCGTCCGACCGTCATACGGCGAGCGCAGCTGCCGGCGCTGACTGGTCGGGGTCGCCTGGCCGGCGATATAGGGGAAAAAGCAGGGAACGTCCGGAGAATTTTGTTCGCTGGCGCTCATGCCCGCAGCATGCCGGATCTGCCCCACCTTCGCAAAGCGCCGGCCGGCCGGCGAGAAGCACGGCGGCCGCGAAAAAGAAAAACCCCGAGCCGCAAGGCCCGGGGTCGGGGAAAACCGCAGCCCGCTAGTCTATCAATTAGCGGGAGATCTTCGCCTTGGGCGGGAACAGGAACGACAGGCCGACGCCGAAGTACAGGTGGCTGACGATGAACTCGTCCTCCGAAGTCAGCCGCGGCGAGCTGTCCGGGTTGTTGTCCTTGGTCGACACATCACCGCCACCCGGGTTGGACTTGTAGATGTAGTCGCGCAGCTCGAACTGCAGACCGATCCAGTGGTTGAAGAAGATGTGAGCGCCGATGCCGAGGACGCCGGCGAAGCGCGGCCCCTTGAACGGATCGGGCGACTGCAGGTTGACGTCGTTGCCCGCATCGAGCGGCGTCGTATTGATCATCCGCGCCGTATTGGCGGTGTCGATGTACGACGACAGCCCGCTGGTCAGCGGCGTATCGATGACCACCACACCCGCGCCGGCCAGACCGTAGAAGTCGTAGTTGGCGAACAGCGTGTTGAACAGCGAGAACTTGCCGCCGATCGGCGTCAGCGTCGCGTACAGCGCGCCGAGCAGGCTCGGGCCGACCAGCTTGTCCTGGAACATCTGCTTGCTCGGCTGGCGCAGTCCGGCCGACGGATCATTGGTGCCGGCGTACCGCTCGGGCAGCGCCTCGACGATGCGGCCGACCAGCGGCGCCGCGAGGTTGGCGGTGTAGTGGAAAGATCCACCGATGCCGAGCCAGTCGGTGATGTGGAACTGGATGTTGGCACCGCCACCGATCCCAATCAGGTACGGCTGGTTGGCCGACACCAAGAACTGGGGGGTGATCTCGAAGCGCAGCTTGCGCATCTCGACCCGGTGTCTGATTGCGGGTTGCCCCGCAAGCGGGTTACGCCCTCTATCCGCGTGTGCCGGAGCAGCCAGCAGAGCGAGGGCTCCAATCGAAAGGATGAAGCGCATTTGCGTCCGCATGTAATCCCTCGCTCCTATTACCGGGCCTGCTTGTACTCGAACTTGGGCGGCAAGAAGAATGACAACCCGAGGCCGAACACAACGTCCAGCGAGAGGGTCGTGCTGCCGTTAGCCTTGCGACAACTCGCGTACGCATTCTCAAACTCTGGCGTGCCCGACTTCAAGCCTGTGTAAAAGTCCTTACAGGCCCCCGCAGTATCACGGTTGTAGGAGGCATTGGCGACGGGCTCGAACGTATCCGGGTACCCGTACAGCTTGAGGAAGGCGTTGAGCGCCAACCACTTGGTCAGGAACAGCCGCGATCCGACGGCCACGTTGAAGATCGCGCTGATGTTCTGAAACGAGGGGTCCGAGGGCCGCACCGGGATGACCTGGCTCATGAAAGCCCCGACTCCCAGCGAGACGTACCCTTCCCAGTGGACGACCGCGCGGTTGAACAGCGCGAACTTGCCGTACGCCGGCACGTAGCCGAAGTCCAGCATCGCCGACCAGATGTTCCGGTTGACCGCCGGCAGGACCTTGTCCTGGGCGCCGGTCAGGAAGTAGGTCCCCAGGGCGTCGTTGCTCTGCTGCGGGAAGTAGTACTGGCCTTCCACGCCCAGCCACAGCGCCTCGCTGAGGAAGAAGTTGATCTGCCCGCCCACCGCGTGCTGCCGGATGAGGGGGTTGTTCAACGTGAAGAAGTAGGTCGGCGCGATCTCGACCCGCTTGGCCTTGAGCGTGTAGCGCCGCGGAAGGACCGCTATGTCCTCCCACCGCTTCTCGCCCTTCAGCTTCACGCTGTCTGTCGGCGTCTTGGCACCTGCGACCTCGGCCGCGGTGGCCTCGGACGAAGGTGGCAGAGCAGCAGCGGGTGGCTCAGCCGGCAGCTCTGCCGGTGGAGCCGGCTCCGCGGAGGCCGCCGGTGGCTGCGCTGGCTGGGCCGGCTGCCCGAAAGCATTATTGCCTGTGACAGAGAGCGTGAGCGCCGCTGTCCACACACACAGGCCTATCGCCAATCTCCTCATGCTTACCTCGCGTAACGCCGATTGGGCTGGCATCCCAACAATAGAGAGATACCGGGGGGAAACGATATCATGCGCCAATTATCGCAATCAAGCTGTTAAGAGCCGACCCAGGCCCTTGCCTGAGGGTGAGCTGGCACATTTTTTGTGCAGTTCCCGGCTCTTGCCCTCTTTTGCAGCGCATGCCTTTTTTCTTCAGGTTCTTTTTCGGGTTCTTGCTCGGGCTCTTTTTCGGGTTCTTGCTTTGGGCAACTTCAGTAACTTCGCAGGGCTGCCCACCGGCCATGGCAGCGGCCCATGGCAGCGACGAGGTGCCCTGATGAGAGTGTAGACTAGGTGACAGCCTGGTCATACAACACATCGACGAAATCTGCTGCGTCAAAAGCACGCAGGTCGGAAATTTTTTCGCCCACGCCAATATAGCGCACCGGCACCCCGAGCTCGTGGGCAATCCCGAGGATTACCCCGCCTTTGGCCGTCCCGTCGAGCTTGGTGAGGACGATGCCGGTTATTTCCATCATCTCTTTGAACGTGCTCGCCTGGGCGAGCGCATTCTGGCCATTAGTGGCGTCCAGGACCAGCCAGGTCTCGTGCGGGGCCGTCGGGTCGGCCTTCTTCATCACCCGACGGACCTTCTGCAGCTCGGCCATCAGCTGCTCTTTTACGTGCAGGCGGCCCGCGGTGTCGGCGATCACCACGTCGGCCTGGTCCTTCTGCGCGAGCTTGATCGCATCGAAGATGACCGCCGAAGGGTCGCCGCCCTCTTTGCCTCTCACGACCGGGACCTTGGCACGCTGCCCCCAGACCTCGAGCTGCTCGACGGCGGCGGCGCGGAAGGTGTCGCCCGCCGCGAGCACCACCTTGCGCCCGGCTGCCACCTGCTGGGCCGCCAGCTTGCCGATCGTCGTTGTCTTGCCCGCACCGTTAACACCGATTATCAGGATAACAAAAGGCTTGTGACTAGCCCAGCCTATCGGAGGGGCATCGACGGTCAGGAGCTTCTGCGATTCCTCTTTGATGACCGCCCACACGGCCTGCGGATCGCTCAGCTCCTTGCGGGACAGCGACGAGCGGACCTGCTCGAACAGGCGCTGCGCGGTCTTTACGCCGATGTCGGCCGTCAGCAGCACTTCCTCAAGCTGGGCGAAAAGATCCTGATCGATCTCCTTGCGCCGCAGCAGCGCGCCGATGCGGGCGATGAAGCCGGCCCGGGTCTTCTCCAGGCCCTCGCGCAGCTCGCGGTGGGGCGCGGGCGCCGGGGCGATTGGGGCAACTGTCTCTGGGCGATCGGCGACTCCGGGCGGGCGCTCTTCACCGCGGCGCGAGCCGGGAGCGCCCGCTTTGGCGATCTCGGTCTCGCCCTTGCGTCCCGGGGCGGGCGGCTCGGCGCGGCCGGCGTCCTTGGGGGCGCCCTTCTTGCCCGCCGCGGGCCGACCTT
>DAOMZC010000338.1:0-6816 GCA_035437965.1 Pseudomonadota bacterium | reverse complement strand
CGAGCCGTGCGGCGCCGTCACCCTTCAGGTGTACGTGACCGACCCGCAGTACCACGGCGTGCAGCAGCTGACGCGCGCGCCGGGTCCCAACTGGCACCCGCTGTGGGTCCGCTGACCGGCCAAGCACAAGCAAGGGAGGAGCTGGCGAGACGCCGCAGGAGGGAAGGAATATCGCCGGGTGCAGGTCGCGCACCACAAGACAAGAAAAGGAGGAGCTGGCCAGACGCCGCAGGAGGGAAGGAAAAATCGCCGGGTGCAGGTCGCGCACTACAAGTACAAGGAAAAGGAGTGGCGGCGCGGAGCAACGCCGCGCCGCCACGGCGACCTGGGCGGCGGCACGCCCGCTGCGGAGGTCTCTACCAGGAGAGCTTGAGCTGGTAGGGCGCCGCGCTGCCGAGCGAGCCGGTGTAGTAGGTCACGCGGATGTAGCGGGTGAACGTCGCGGTTCCGGTGTTGGTCACCTGCGCCTCGTCCGCCACCCCGAGGCCGTTCTCGGACTTGGCGATGAGCGTCCCGTTGGAGTTGTAGATGTACAGATCGAAGTCGGACTGCGCCGGTACGGTGAGGCGCGCCGACAGCGAGCCGCCCGCCGGGAGCTGGACCTTGAAGTAGCCGGTGTCGGTGCTGCTCGCGAGCTGGCCGTTCACAGTCGTCCCCGAGGTCGTGATCGCCATCGCGGTGGCCAGGGTGTTATTCGGCTTGACCTCATTGATCGTCGTCGGCTGCGGCGTACCGGGGGTGCCGCCCTGGCACGGCGTCCACGAGCCGGGCACCCCGACCGCGTCCCACGCCCGGTGGGTATTGGTCCACTCCGCCGAGCAGACGCCGAACAGGCTCTGCGCCGCCTGCGCGGTGGCGTTGCGCGCGTCCTGGAACGTCGCGTTGGCGGTGAGCAGCGAGGTGTCGGCGGTGTAGAAGATGCGCGACGCCTTGGCCAGGCCGATGCCGGTGACCACGGTGGTCGTCTTCTGCCGCGGGTGGCTGCCGCCCTGCGAGAGGAGGTAATAGGCCAGGTTGGCGATGCCGCTGTTGCCGTGGACGCCGCCGTTGTCGGCGGTGCCGGTCAGGCGCTGCGGGTAGTAGTCGGCGCTGTAGCCGTCCTGCGTGGGGTTGTTCATGAAGCGCAGGGCGCCGCCGGCGAGCTGGCTGCCGGCGGCATCGGCGCCGACCTGCCAGGTCTTGCTGTCGGCGACCAGCGTCGCCGGGTTGCCCGCGGCGCTGCCGCCGGCGCGCTTCCAGGTCGCCACGGTGACGCCGATGATGTCCGACATCGCCTCGTTGAGCGCACCCGACTCGTTCTGGTAGACCAGCCCCGAGGTCGCGCCGGTCACCGCGTGGGTCAGCTCGTGGCCGGTGACGTCCAGCGCCAGCGCCAGGCTCTTGAGGGTCACGCCGTCGCCGTCGCCGTAGGCCATCTGGTTGTACGGGTAGCCGAGCCACACCGCGTTATTGGGCGAGCACTGGCTGCCGCTGGAGAACTTGGCGTGCACCGTCGCCTTGAGCGGCGCCCCCTTGTTGTCGTAGGAGTCGCGGCCGAGGTAGTTCTTGTAGAACCAGTAGGTGGTGCCGGCGCCGTCGTAGGCGCCCTGGGCGGCGGCGTCGGTGGTGGTGCCGCCCTCGGTGAACAGGGTGCGGCCCGGCAGGTTGCTGCCGCTGCTGATGCAGCCCTGCTGCAGATCGTACAGGGTCCGGTTGAGCGCGTCGTGGATCAGCGTGTACTGCGCGAGCAGCGCGCCGGACTGCTGGGCGACGTAGACCTCGCTGAGCACCCGGCCGCTCTGGTCGAAGTACTCGACCACCGAGCGGAACGCCGGGACCGAGTCGCGCTGGGCGGAGCCGCTGCTGGTGAAGATTGCCTCGCTGACCGGGCCGTGGACAAGGACGCTGCTGCCGCTTGCGCGGAGCGGCTCGATGGCGGCGCGCACCATCTGCTCGCCGTTGCGGCCGCTCGGGCCCATCTGGCGCAGCCGCGGCACCACCTCACCAAGCAGCGCCAGGACCGTGCCGTCGGGTCCGATGTGGGCGGTGAGCTGGCCGCGGGCGACCTTCAGGCCGCCCTGCAGCTGCTGCAGGCGGACGTAGCGGTGGCCGCGCTCGTCGCGCTGATCGCCCACGACCTCGAAGTCCGAGCCCGCGCTGAGCTGGTAGACGCCGGCCAGCCGGTTTAGAAGGAGCGCGCGGACATCGGCGCCATCGCGGATTCCCGCCTCGATGTGGCCGCCCAGGTAGTGAACGCCGCCGGTCGCGTCGGTCTTCTGGGTGTCGATGCCGAGCGTCGCCAGCGTGTTGTCCTTCCCCTCCGCGGACGGCACAAGGACCGTGGCCGGATCAGTCTCTCCTTCGGAGATGGCCAGCGGTCCTTCGCAGCCTCCCATCGCCATCGGCAGACAGCCCACAGCAGCGATCACGAAGGCCTGGCCCAGGGTTACGCGGAGAGTATTCATTGGGACTCCTTTTTGTTTCAGATTCTGGTGCTCTAATCCCAAAGCAACCGGTGTGCCTCCCGCCGCTGCGCGCTAAGATGCGGAAATTACATGCGACGGGACTTTTTCCCTGCTGACAACAGGAATCAGGTTGCGGTCAACAGACTGCTCGCAACCCGCAGCGGTCCGACCGCGCCCACCGCTGGGCAGTGCTAGGCTGGGACAAAATGGAGTCTGAAGAGATGCTCTCTGTCACCGCGGCGATCCGGACCCCGCTCGGCCGCGCCGCCGGTCTGCTGCTCCTTATCAGCTGCGTCGTCAGCTGCGGCGCCGCCAGCCGGCTCGGTACTCTGCCGAGCAGCTCGCCGCCGGTCGCCTTGGACGATGGTTGGGAGGTCGGCCCTCTGACCATGGAGCAGCTCGATCCGGCGCGGCTCCTTTCGCTAGAGCAGAGCATCGTTGCCGGCGACTTCGAGCCGCCCGACGCGCTGCTCATCGCCCGCGGCGGCCGGCTCGTCTACGAGCAGTACTGGAACGGCTTTGACCGCGCCCGGCTGCACGACCTGCGCTCGGCGACCAAGAGCGTGACCGCGCTGCTGACCGGCATCGCGATTGATGAAGGGCGGCTCCCCGGCGCCGACGCCGCGGTCGCCGGCTTCTTCCCCGAGTACCAGGCGCTGACCGGCCGTGACGCGCGCCTTGGCCGGATTACGCTCGCGCACCTCCTTACCATGAGCTCGGGCCTTGAGTGCAACGACTGGAACCCGGACTCGGCGGGCAAGGAAGAGAAGATGTATAAGAGCGCGGACTGGCTCAAGTTCGTCCTCGGCCTGCCGGTCGCCGGCGAGCCGGGCAGCGTCACCACCTACTGCACCGGCGGGGTCAACCTCCTCGGCGGCGCCATCGCGCGCGCCACCGCGACGAGCATCCCGAGCTTCGCCGAGCGGGCCCTGTTCTCTCCGCTGCGCATTGCCAGCGCCGATGTGAAGTGGGCCGCGGCCCCAGCCGGGGAGACCGACACGGGCGGGCACCTACAGCTGCGACCGCGCGATCTGCTCAAGCTCGGACAGCTCGTGCTCGATGGCGGCCGCTGGCAGGGGCGGCAGGTCGTCTCGGCGAACTGGCTCAGCGCCGCGACGACGCGCCGGGTCCACCTCGGCGACTCGGACTACGGCTATCTGTGGTGGCGCAACACCTTCCACGTCAACGGCCGGCCGTTCGACTTCAGCTTCGCCCGCGGCAATGGCGGCCAGTACCTGTTCGTCTTTCCCGAGCAGAAGCTGACCGCGCTGTTCATGGCCAGCCGCTACGACTCGCCGATCGGCGACCAGGCGCTGGAGCTGTGCGCCCGCTTCATCCTCACCGCGCTGCCGGCGCCGTAGCCCCTGCTACGGCTCGAGCTCGGCCGGGCTCTTGTTCCGCTGCCGGGACTCGGCGGCCAGCCAGGCGCGGGCCTCGGCCTCGGTGAGGTGGTTCATCGAGTAGCTCGGCTTGTGGCTGACAAGCTGGACCCCGCGCGCGACCAACTCGATGGTGGTGGCGACCTCGCGGCTCATTCCGTAGGAAGCCAGGATTACCGAGTCGGCGTGGCGCCGCCACCAGCTTGCCGCGTAGCGCCGCAGCTCGGCTCCGGGAGTGGCCGCGGCGCGCAGATCGAAAAGGACCTGACCCGGGCCGCCGGAGGCCAGGTAGTCTTCGAGCTGCTGATAGATCTGCTGCAGCTCTGCCAGGGTGGGCAGGCCGACCCAGTGGACATGGACGAGGTCCGCTTCAGCCTCGACCGAGTGCATGCCGATCCGCGCCTTTTGCATCTGCTTCTTTTACAATGCTAGCTGCAGAACCGCAGAGCAAGAGCGGACGCAGGAGCCGCGCGGCAGCCGGTCAGCGGCCCTGCTGAGGATTCGGCTGCTCGCCGATGCCCAGCTGATCCCAGGCGGCTTCGAGACCGCCGCGGGCGTGCGCGCGCTGGAGGTTGGCGGCCTGGCTGGAGTTGAGGCCCGGGTGGTACTCGATGTGCGGACGGTCCGGGCGTCGCCAGTCGCCGCCCCAGGTGAGGCCCTGCTCCTTGGCCCGCTCGCCGTAGCGCGTCCACAGCTTGGCGTAGTCGCCGGTCTCGGGCCAGGTGATCTGTCCCTGATCGTTATAGAACGCCAGGTCGGCGGCGACTCCGTAGTTGTGGAAGGACTCCCCGCCGCGCGCCTGGGTGACCACCTTGCCCGGCCGCGTCCTGCCCTTGGCATACAGATCGTTCTGATCTTTGAAGCTGCGGAACGAGCCCTGCGGCGCCGCGCCGAGATCGACGCCCTCGTGCCGCATCGCCTCGATCGTCGCTTCCGCCTTGTCGGCGAAGGTGTCGTTCATGTTCGCGCCGGTAAGCTGGCCGTTCGGATCCGCATCGTGAAGGCTCAGCAGCGTGCGCTGATCCTTGCCCTCGCCCTCGCGCAGGACGACGCGGGCGTGGATGTTGTTGTAGTAGTTGGATGGTTCCTTCTGGTCGGCCAGCTGATAGTTGCCGAGGTTGTCGATGGTGCCGGCGGGCTGGCCCTTCTTGTCGAGCAGCTTGCCGTCCTGGATCGTATATGTCGTGCCGCTCAGGGTCAGCGAGCCGCTGTCGGGATACTTGCGGTCGGTGAGCTTCTCCAGGCGCGCCTTCTCGGCCTGCGGGTCGCCGCTCTTGTCGGCGGCGACGCCCTTTTGATACTCCGCCATGCCCAGCAGGTACTCGGTGGTGGCGCTGTTCGGGGCGCCGTGGAACTCGCTGAGCAGCGCGCTCCGCTGGGCCGGCGTCAGCGCCTGGTAAGACTTGTCGGCGGTCAGCGTGCTCAGGCTGCGCAGGGCGCGCGGGTTGTTCTTGAACTCTGTCTGCAGGTCGGTGGCCGTGGTCTCTTTGACCGGCGCCGCGGGGGCGGGCGCGGGCGGCTTGGCGAGCTGCGGCGCGGCCGACGGCGCAGCCGCCTCGGTCTTCTGATCGCCGAAGCTCGACCCGAACAGGTTCACCAGGTCCTGATCCTTGACCTGCCGCGCGTCGAACCGGCCCGTCGCGCCGGGCTGCTCCTGGGCGTGCGGGTCGGCGGCACGGTGAAGCTGCCCGGACAGCGCCGTCACCGCTGGCTTCTCGGCCGCCGCCCACGGGCTGCTGCGGCGGGCCTCGTCTCGCTGTTGCCGATTGTCGAACATGCGGACCTCTGCGCCCAGGGCGCCGATCGGGTTCGTGGACTTTAGAAGTTATCGGCATTTGCTCGGGCCGAGTTGTGGGGTCTTCACCACCCGGCGGCGTCGCGGTCGGACGCGGTTGCCCCAAGCGTCCCGCCACCTGATATGTTGGCCCGCGATGTCACGAGCCTCCGAGCAGCGCTGGAGCGGGATCCTCCTGGCCGTCGGCGCCGCGGTCACCTGGAGCGCAGCCGGCGTCGGTATCAAGCTGCTGCCGCTGCCGCCGCTGGCCATCGCCGGCTTCCGCTCGTTGTTCGCGCTGCCGGTCCTTGGCGCGGCGCTGCTCCTGCGCGGGCCGGTGGCGCGGGAGGGCGGGCTGTACGCCTACGCGCTGCGGCAGTCCTCGGTGTGGGTGAGCGCGGCGGCCTACGCGCTGTGCGTCACTCTGTTTGTTTTTGCCACCAAGCTGACCACCGCGGCCAACGCCATCCTGCTGCAGTACAGCGCGCCGATCTATGTGGCGCTGCTGTCCTGGCCGCTCCTTGGCGAGCGGGTGCGCGGCATCGACTGGCTGGCGGTGCTGGGGTGCCTGCTGGGGGTGGGCTGGTGCTTCGCCGACCAGCTGTCGGCCACCGGCTGGACGGGCAACCTCCTGGCGCTGGCCTCGGGCTTCTGTTACGGGCTGCTGCCGCTTCTGTGGCGTCGCCAGCTGCGGGCGGCGCGAGCGACCGAGCCGGGCGAGCTGACCGCGGCGGTCCAGGCGTATCGCGCGTACCTGCCGCAGGTCTCGCTGGTGCTCGGCAACGTACTTAGCGTCGTGCTGTCGCTGCCGTGGATGGTGCAGGGCGCGCCGCAGCACGACACGGACTGGCTGATCGTGCTGCTCCTCGGGTCGCTGCAGATCGGGCTGGCCTATCTTTTATATGCGGCGGCGGTGCAGCGCCTGCGCGCTGTCGAGTGCCTGCTGGCGGCGGCGCTGGAGCCGATCCTGAACCCGGTGTGGGTGGCGCTGTGGGCGCACGAGCAACCCGGCCGCGGGACGCTGCTCGGCGGCAGCGTGATCCTGGCCACCGTGCTCGCGCACAGCCTGCTGGTAAGCCGAACGCGCCCGCCGGCGGCCGCGTCCTAGCCGAGCAGCACGAGCAGCAGCGGGCCGCTCAAGTAGACGCCATAGACGATCGACAGGGCGCCGACCGCGGCTCCCATCGCCCGCTGCGCCAGCGGGTGGCGGCCAAACCGC